>CANGZG010000175.1 GCA_947458415.1 Comamonadaceae bacterium
CAAATATTGCACATTGCTGACATCACCTCTGCCAAGCAAACCGTAACGTGAATATTGCGAACTGAAACGGTAAGCACCCGTGCTGATCGAACCGGTGTTGTCCAGCGTGATTTGTCCGTCCCAAGGCCGCTTGTCTTTGACTTGAACCAAGGCCAGCGTCTCGCCATTTTCTTGACCGGTGCTCAGTCTGACACTGGCTTGCACGCCAGGCACTTCGTTGAGCAGCATGGTGGCTTTGTCCATTTGACTCAGTTTCACTGGCGTGTCTTTGGGCTGCGCCGTTTCCACGAGTTTGACCAAAAAGTCGGCGGGCAATTTGGGACTTTCAGCGGTTTCCATGCGCGCGCCTGCAAATTTGCCCTCGGTGACCGTGATGGTCACCACGCCCTCGGTCAAGTCTTGAGGCAACACATCGACCCGTGCCAACACACCATCCTCTTGGTAGCGCGCGGCAACGGTTTCAGCCGCACGTTGGATGTCCGGCAAAGTTTTGACGCTGGGCACTTTGTTGCTCAGCAACTGGGTCAGCGTCTGGTCGCTGTATACCGTGTTGCCTTGGAAGCGAAAACGCTTGAATTTGAATTCGTCGCTGTTGTCAGCGGGTTGGGTCACCGTTTCGCTCGGTGGTGTGGCCGGTGGTTTCACGGCAGTGGCGGGCGGTGCGGTGTCGGCAGGCTTGGGCGTGTTTGCAGTGGCGGGGTCTGGCGCAGGGCTGGGTGTGGCAACAGGAGCAGCCGTTGTGGGCTTGGCCATGGGCGCGGGAGGCGGCAGTCGGGGAAATTGCACCCAGTCGTTGTTGCTGGCGGCGGCCGCCGCTTTGGCAGGGCGAGGGGGTGTGGGCTTGTCAGCGGTCGATCCCGTGGCACTCGCGGGAGGCGCTGAATCAGGCGGTGTCACTGCTGCCGCAGACTTGCTGGGTCGGGCCGGAAAACGGATCCAATCGGCATTTGGAAACACCACCCCAGAGGCATCACGGTTGGCGCCAAAGTCGCTGACGGTTTGCGCCATTACCGTCTGGGCGAGCAGCATCCCTGCGGGCAGCAGTCGCCACGCGGCGCCACTGCCCAGCCAAAAAACATCCGAAAGTAGTCTTTTTTCAATGGAATGCATGAATTCAGACACATGACCTGCAAATGGTCAAGGCATCTGTTCATGGAATCGGCACGAGGGGGCGTAAATCAATACAGCTGAGGAATAAAGCCTTGCGCCTTGAGCGATCAATGCCCGAGGGCTGTGTAGACCGCGTTGCTGATCTCGTTCAATCGCTGTGAATGCCACGGTTCTGGCACACGTGAATTGGTCAGGTAAGCGAATGACACGCCGCTTTGCGGATCCGCCCAGCAGTAAGACGTGCCGACCCCGCCATGACCAAAGGCGTTGGCAGGTGCTTTGCTACCCAAGCCGCGAATGGACGGGGTGGTGCCGCGCAAATGCGGGCCCAAACCACGGTGCATCGGCATGCCCATGAATTCGTCCACACGCTCAGCGGTGTGGTTTTGGATGGCATATGCCAGCGTGGCAGGTGAGAGGAACTGCACGCCATTCACCCGTCCGCCAGACAACATCATTTGGTAGAGCATGGCCATGCCGCGCGCCGTGCCATAAGCGCCACCACCCGGCACACCCGCGGTTTGCCATTGGAGGTTTGTGCTTTCATCGCGCAAGCGTTGTCCCGAAGCTTGCGATGCATCTGGCTCGTACAAGAATGCCAAACGGTGTTGTTGCGAAGACGGCAAGCCCATGAAGATATCGTCGCTCAAGCCCAGCGGTTCGATGGCCAACTGCGTCACGGCGTCGCGAAAGTCTTTGCCCGTGATGGCCTCGATCACCATGGCCAACACCCAATGCGCACTCAGGCCGTGGTAGTGCACGCGCGACCCCGCAGGCCACTGCAATGAAAAATCGCACACGGCTTGCAGCACTTGGGCGTGGTCATGCCAAAGGTGCGCGGGCACTTCTGCGTCTGGAAACCCCGCTTGGTGGGTGATCAGTTGCAGCAAGGTGATGTCTTGTTTGCCGTGGGCTGCAAAGCCCGGTATGTGGTCAACCACCCGGTCGGTGAACCGCAGTCGACCGTCTTCAAACAATTTCCACAAAGTGGTGGCTACCCAAACTTTGGTGTTGGAGTAAAGCAGCCAAAGGTGGTTGTTCTCAGCGGGCATGGCGTGCGTGTCAGCCGCATGGCCCACACCCAAGCGCGAGGCGCCAAAACTGCGTTCCACCCACAACTTGCCTTGGCAGGCGAGGGCGATTTGACAGCCAGGGTATTTTTTCTGCGTGATGTGCGACTCGATGAGGTCAAACAAGGGTTGCAGTTGGAGGGTGTCGCGGTGTATCGGGCCAGTAATGTGAGGTTGTTGCATGGTGTATTTAAAAACTGGAAGAGATTATGTAAGTGTGCCTTCAATTCACGGCATTGAATTTTTTTATGATTTAAAAAATGAGAAATAATATATCACTAAGTGGCATAATCAATCGATGACGCGGGTGTTCAAAATTCGTCACTTCAGTCGGTGGATGCGCAAAACAACCTTGACAGACAGCGAATTGTCTCAAGCCGTGTCAGAAATGGCCCGAGGCTTGATAGATGCAGATCTGGGAGGCGGGGTCATCAAAAAGCGCATTGGGCTAGCGGGCAGGGGTAAGCGTGGAAGTGTGAGGACATTGGTTGCAACCAATAAGGGTAATCGATGGTTTTTCATTTTTGGTTTTGAAAAAAATGAGCGTAGCAACATTACCGAAAATGAATTGCAAGCTTTGAAAGACATCGCACAGGCGTTGTTGGCCATCACTGGCAGACAACTTGATGAAGCTGTCGAGGATGGTTCGTTAGAGGAGATTGGTCATGTCAATTAAGCCAAAGGCCAAAGGCCGAATTTTTGAAGCTGTTCATGAAACAGCCAACGATTTGCATCGATTGGGGTTCATCGACAAGCGAAAAATGAACAAGTTTGATGCTTTATGCCTCTCACCCATTCCCGCATATGACAGCAAAAAAATTCGCGATCTGCGTGACCATCTTCAATTGAGCCAAGCGGTTTTCGCTGCAGTCTTGAATACCAGTTTGTCAACTGTTCGCAAGTGGGAGATTGGTGACAAGCATCCCAGTGGTCCATCACTCAAATTACTCAGTTTGCTGGAGCGAAAGGGTTTGGAGGTGATGCTTTGAGGACCAGTCCTCGGTAAACCGCTGTGTGCGCCGGCGTAGGCACGCCCAGTTGTAGTCCGAGTTGATGCATGCGCCCAGACAACCATGGCAGTTCCAACGGTTTGCCGCGCTCTAAATCTTCCGACATCGACGATCGAAAGCTGGGCGGTGCGGCACGCAAGGTCGCCATGTATTCGTCGGCCATGCCGGGGCGTACCGATATGCCATGGGCTTTGGCAACCGCCACCGATTCGTCGAGCAACTGCTGAAGAAATGCGGTGGACTCCGTGTGACTGAAGATCTCGCCAATGCGGGCACGCAAGAGTGAGGTGCAACCAGAGAACGCGGCCAGCCCCATGAACTTTTCCCAAATGATGCGTTGGACATCGTCTGCCAAAGTCACTTCCAGCGCGTGGCATTTTGCGGCCCAATCGCTGAGCGATTGCATCACGGGGTCGCCATGGGCCTTGTCCGCGACGATACGGTGAAAACCGCCTGGGCTCTTGATCACGCCCGGTCTGTCGATGACCGCAGACACGTAAATCACGCCGCCCCGCACCTGTGCTTGTGGCAGCTCACTTGAAACCATGGCCACACTGTCGATGCCGTTTTGCAAGGTCAGAATGCGGGTATGCGAACCCACCGCAGTTCGCAACGATTGCGCAGCGGTCACCGTGTCGGTGAGCTTGACCGCGAACACCACCAGGTCCACCTCTCCTATAGCGGATGGGTCAGAGGTTGCTTTCACTGAAGGCAGCAACAAATCTTTGCCAGGCATTTGAATGTGCAAGCCGTGTTGCTGCATGGCTTGCAAGTGCGCCCCGCGCGCAATGAACGTCACATCCGCGCCGGCGGCTTGTAAACGCGCGCCCACATACGCGCCCACTGCGCCCGAACCCATGATGGCAATGTTCATAGATGACTCCTTGCGGGCATCTTAGCGAAGCCAGGTCTCTAGGGCGGGCTGTGGCCGACTGAAAAGAATACAAAGCAGCTTTGGAAGAGATCGAAATTCTTTGGTCAGCACCCGCAAAATCTGCTGATGCTGACCGTTTATACGTGCTTACTTTGCTCGTGGAGCATTACGAAAAAACCAACTTCCCCATCAGCGATCCAGACCCTATTGAATTTCTTGAACATGTCATGGAGAGCCGAGGTCTAAGCCGCAAAGACCTTGAACCCATGATTGGTCCACGAGGTCGTGTAGCGGACATCATGAATAAAACTCGTCCTCTGACACCAGAGATGATCCGCCGTTTGGTTGTTCAACTTAAGTTGCCTGCGGACGTTTTGGTGAAGCCCTACGCTTTACGTGAAGAACAGACTGCGTGACCAACTGCGCCATTGCTG
>CANGZG010000176.1 GCA_947458415.1 Comamonadaceae bacterium
AGCGCGTTCCACCACGTTGGGCGCTATGTTTTTACCGCGCACCGTGAAATGCATATTGATGCGGGTGAACACTTTGGGGTCTGTGTCTGCGCGTTCTGCGGTCAGTTTCACGGTGCAGCCCGAGACTTCTTGTCTGCCTCTTTTAAGCATCAAAACGATGTCGTAGGCCGTGCATCCCCCCGCACCAGCCAGCAGCAACTCCATGGGCCGCGCGGCCAAGTTTTGTCCGCTTTGATCCGGCCGTTCAGGGTCCGGGGCGCCGTCCATGGCGATGACATGTCCACTGCCAGTCTCCGCCATGAATCCCATTGCGGAACGAGCCCCGCTCGCGCCTGTCCAACTGACGGTGCATTCCATGTGTTTTCTCCTTGAATGTGTGAATCATAGTCCGGCAAGTCTGGTTGGCATTTTGATATTTCACACAAGCTCAGTCACTTTGGCGATTGCATACCGCTATGGCATACGATACATTTCATTCACGCTTTGAAAACAAGCACCCTTTGTCTCCTCCGCCCTCAAAAAGGTGGATTCACAGCCCCGCAGCGAAAGTTGCGGGGCTTTTTTTATGCTGTGGTGTATGCGAGAGAATCTGCTTCTCGTCTGATTGCAAACGCCATGACCAAAACTTCTCCGTCCAAGACCATCCCCATCCCTTCAAAAGCTGTTGTCAAAGCCAGAAAACGCAAGCTCACGCCCGCTGATTATTTGAAAAAAATCCTGACCGCCAAGGTGTATGACGTGGCGCACGAGTCTGCGCTGGATGTGGCGCCCGTGCTGAGCAAAAAACTCAAAAACCAAATCTTGCTCAAACGCGAAGACCAGCAACCGGTGTTCAGCTTCAAACTTCGCGGCGCCTACAACAAAATGGTGCAATTGACGGCCAGTCAATTGAAAAAAGGCGTGGTCTGCGCCTCTGCTGGAAACCATGCACAAGGGGTGGCGCTGGGCGCGAAAAAACTCGGGACTCGGGCGGTCATCGTCATGCCGGTCACCACACCTGCACTCAAAATAGATGCGGTCAAAGCTTTGGGCGGCGATGTGGTGTTGTTCGGTGACAGCTATTCGGATGCCTATGCGCACGCGGTCAAACTGGGCGAGCGACAAGGTCTGAGCTTCATTCACCCGTTTGACGACCCGGAAGTGATCGCCGGCCAAGGCACGATCGCGATGGAAATGCTGCGTCAACACCAAGGGCCATTGCACGCGGTGTTCGTGGCCATTGGCGGTGGCGGCTTGATTTCCGGCGTGGCCAACTACATCAAAGCGGTGCGCCCCGACGTGAAAATCATCGGCGTGCAAACCCACGACTCAGACGCCATGTGGCAGTCGGTGAACGCGGGCAAACGCATCGCATTGGACGACGTGGGCTTGTTTGCTGACGGCACCGCCGTGAAGTTGGTGGGCGAAGAAACGTTTCGGATTGCACGGGGTTTGGTGGACGAATTTGTCAGCGTTGACACGGATGCTGTGTGCGCAGCGATCAAAGATGTGTTTGTTGACACGCGCAGCATCGTGGAGCCCTCCGGTGCCATGGCGGTGGCAGCGATCAAAAAATACGTGGCGCTGCACAAAACCCAAGGTGAAACCTATGCGGCCGTGCTGTGCGGCGCCAACATCAATTTTGATCGCTTGCGGTTTGTCGCCGAGCGCGCCCAAGTCGGTGAAGAACGCGAAGCATTGTTTGCCGTGACCATTCCCGAAGAGCGCGGCAGTTTCAAACGGTTTTGCAGCGTGTTGGGCGACTTGCCTGCATTCGGTGGCAGCCAAGCACCTCGCTCCATCACCGAATTCAATTACCGCATCAGTGACACGGAAAAAGCCCATGTGTTTGTGGGATTGACCACCAGCACCCCGGGACAAAGCGGCAAGATCGCCGCGCACTTGGGCAAGCACGGGTTCGAAGCCCTGGATTTGACACACGACGATTTGGCGCAAGAACACATACGCCACATGGTGGGTGGCCGCACGCCATTGGCGCAAGACGAGCGGTTGTTGCGGTTTGTGTTCCCGGAAAAACCCGGCGCGCTGATGAAATTTTTGTCCTCCATGCGCGCTGGTTGGAACATCAGTTTGTTTCATTACCGAAACCAAGGCGCGGACTACGGCAGGATTTTGGTGGGCTTGCAAGTGCCTGAAAAAGACCACCCCAGCTTTGAAAAGTTTTTGCAAACGGTGGGTTATCCGCATGTGGATGAAACCGAAAACCAGGTTTACAAATTGTTTTTGAGGCAGTGATCAGCGCAAAACCCATTCTCCATGTGCCTTGATGGCTTGGTACAAGCTATCCGGTGCCAAATCAATTTGGCCAGGCCAAGTGATTGCACCTGACTCAATGTGCGCCTGTTGAAACATGTCTGGGTCTAGCAATGCTTCAAATATGCCAGTCAGATGGCTGGTATGAAATTGCACTTTGCCAGAGGTTCCATCCGCAAATTGAACCCATAAAGCCAATGCGGGAAGAATTTTGATGTCAACCACATCGGGTTCCATGGTTAGCTTTCATCTCAATGGTGGAATGGGTTCAGGGAGTGATTTATTTTGGCAAAGCTGCCAATTGCGTGTCAATGCCTGATGATGGATTTCTGCCCAGATTTTGACAAGTTCAAGCACTCGCCTTGGAAGTTCACCAGACATGATTTGCAGTTCATAGATAGAAACAGTGGCTTTGTATTCTGCATAGGCAACATGAAAATGGGCAGGTTCATGGTCATTGAAATACATTCGAATAAAGATGCCATAAAAACTGCTGATCGTCGGCAAATGTTGTCTCCAGAAGAAGGCAACATTTTTAAATTTACGTTGATTTCAATCTAGTTATCCAGTTACTTCAAAGTTGTGAACTATGAACGCCGTTTGCTGTGCAGCAAACTGATGTTCATTTCAGCCGACAGCGTGGACGCATAAAACTTCTCGATCATTTCCACCGATGTGCGTGCGTTGCGCGCCAAGGTCAGCAAATCGATGTTGCCGCCAAATATCAGGCGAAACGTGATGGCGGTGTGTCGCAAGCTGTAAAAACTGCGGTCAGCACCGTGCGGGCCCGCTTTGAGCCCCAAAGAATTCAAAATCCAATTGAACAGCCAGCCGATGGTGTTGAGGCAACGCAACCGGTTGTGTTCTTCAGGGAAAAACACATAGTCATCCGGTTTGCCAAACCCTTTGGCGGTTTGGTGTGCCAACAACGTTTTGTACACACGCACTGCCTGCGGCAAGCTGACCGTGGGTGCTTTGTGACGCTTGATTTCGGGCGGTGTCAAACGCAGGTAGTGAAATTTGCCGCTGATGATTTCAATGTGTTTGTGTTTGAGTTGCCGCACATCACCCGGGCGCAAAAACGTGTAGACCATGAAACGTATCAGCCCGTTCATTTCAAACGGCATGCGTCGGTAAATCGGCTTGATGTGAAACCGCGTGTCAGGCTTGTCCCATGCAAACTCGTGTTGGCGCAACAGTTTGGACTGACGAAGAATGGCTGCGTATTCTGTCACCGTGAATGCACCGCGCGGCTTTTGTGTGATTTTCATTTTTGGAAACAACGGCATTTGCGCGATGTGCCCGTGCTCGACCAAATGGCGCAATACCTTGCGCAATTGCGCGATGTACCCCACGATGGTGGGTGTCGACAACGCTTGGTCTGACAAATAGTCAATGAACCGCTGAATGCTGCCCATGTTGATCTGGCGCAAATCGGTGTGGTGAAAAAACGCCGCGATGTGGGTTTCCAGCCGCACTTTGGTCATGCGGAAAGTGCCTTCAGTGACCTCTTGACGCGCCACCTTGTGCTTTTCTTGCGCCAACACCACTTGAATGATCTGATGGATACCAATGAATAGATTATGGGTATTTTTTGATTCGTTAATTATTTTTTCTGGATTATTTAAAAGCGCTTTATCGTTGAAAGAAGTGGTATTTAATGTGAATTCATTTGACGGCTTGGGTGTGACACCTGAGAGAGACCAACGCACCACCGGCATGCAACCATTGGTATTTAAAAATTCTTTGAAATTGACTGAATAGCTACTTCTAAAGTCCACATGATGTTGTGACATGGTTTTTTACCTGATTGAATGCAATGGTTTAAGGGGCAAAGAAATACTAACACGGGTGATTCATAATAGTTAAAAAACCCTCGTTGCAGTCGCATCTTTGTTGTCTTTAGGTATATCTTTTGCCGACGTTACCATCAGCGGCTCTGTCAACCAAACCATCGGAAACTGGAAAGACGGTGGCGTTATCGTCAAAAACAACTTTTCAGCATTAGGTGACCGTAACCTTGCCACAGGTGATTCGTTTTTTACTTTTAGCGGATCAGAAGACTTGGGTGATGGCATGTCAGCCAGTTTCAAAATTGAGCCTCGCGTCAATATCAGCGGAG
>CANGZG010000177.1 GCA_947458415.1 Comamonadaceae bacterium
CAACATTGACTTTGGCGATGTCAGCATGAACATGCGCAACTTGCTGCGCAAAATGGGGCGCCAGAGTTTTCGACCTGCCCAAGCATTTCAATCATGGTTGGTCAGCACCATGCATCCCAGTGCGATCCAATTCGGTCATCAACTCACACGTTGGGGCATGCAAGCGCAGCGCATGGCCAATGGCGTGATGGGCACGATCGCGCGCCGTCAAACCCGTCAACCGCCTGCCTCGGTTGGCCAACCCGCCCTCAAGTCGCAAGTGATCCACTTTGTCAATAAAAAAATGCCAGCGGGGTTGCCCAACAAAACCGCGCGTGCATTGCTTGACATCGAAGACCGCGATTACGTGCCCATCATTCGCAACCCTGTGACCACCAGTGCGGATGCCGAAGCGGTGTTCTATTTCCCCGGTTGTGGCTCAGAGCGCTTGTTCAGCCAAGTCGGCTTGGCCACGCAAGCCATGCTGTGGCATGTGGGCGTGCAAACCGTGTTGCCACCCGGCTATTTGTGTTGTGGTTATCCGCAGCGTGGCTCGGGCCAGCAGGACAAGGCCGACAAAATCATCACCGATAACCGCGTGCTGTTTCACCGTGTGGCCAACACGCTCAACTACCTGGACATCAAAACGGTGGTGGTCAGTTGTGGCACCTGTTACGACCAGTTGCAAGGCTATGAGTTCGAGAAAATTTTCCCCGGATGCCGCATTGTGGACATCCACGAATACCTGTTGGAAAAAGGCGTGACTTTGCCGGGCCAACAAGCCTACCTGTACCATGACCCGTGTCACAGTCCGATGAAACAGCAAGCCCCCATGAAAACCGTCAAAGCCTTGTTGGGCGATCAGGTGTTAGAGAGCAAACGTTGCTGCGGTGAAAGTGGCGGCTTGGCTTATGCCCGTCCCGACATTTCGACCCAAATCCGTTTTCGCAAAGAAGAAGAAATCCTCGCTGGCGAAACCAGTTTGCGCGACAAAGGTTGGGTCTCTGACAAAGCGAACATCAAAGTGCTGACCTCTTGTCCGAGTTGCTTGATTGGACTCAATCGCTTCCAAGACGATTTGCAAAATGGTTTGCTCGAGGCAGATTACATCGTGGTGGAAATGGCGCGCCAAATACTCGGCGAACAATGGATGCCAACGTACGTGCAGCTTGCCAATGCAGGCGGTATCGAGCGGGTGTTGGTGTAAGCATGGCCGGACTGCAAGCCACCACCCCACAGCCCACCGACATCGTGTTGCACGAGGTGTCCAAAACGCTGGAAATTGCCTTTGACAACGGACAGTCATTCCATTTGCCTTTTGAGTTGCTGCGTGTTTACAGCCCGTCTGCAGAAGTGCAAGGACATGGTCCTGGCCAGGAAGTGTTGCAATCCGGCAAGCGCCATGTGGGCATTTTGAGTTTGCAGCCCGTCGGTCATTACGGCGTGCAACCTTCGTTCAGCGATGGCCACGACAGCGGTATTTTTTCATGGGACTATTTGCATTTTTTAGGCGTTAACCAAGCACAACTGTGGACGCAATACGAGCAGCGTTTGCAACAAGCGGGCGTGGACCGCGATGCACCCATGGCCGAGCGCGGTGGTTCTGCCTGCCATTCATAAGGATCACACAAGTTCATGGCCACCACAGATTTTGGGTTCAAGAAGGTTGACGAGCAGGACAAAGCGCGCCGGGTGCGTGGTGTGTTCGATTCGGTGGCGTCCAAATACGACATCATGAACGACTTGATGTCGATGGGGCTGCACCGGGCTTGGAAGGCCTACACGGTGATGGTGGCCAATCTGAAACCCGGCGACAAGGTGCTGGACATTGCGGGCGGCACCGGCGACATGGCCATGGCCTTTGCCGACAAAGTGGGTCCGCGCGGTCAGGTGGTTCACACCGACATCAACTTGGCCATGTTGCGCCAAGGCCGAGAGCGGCTGATTGACAAAGGGGTGTTGCTGCCCACCACCGTGTGCGATGCCGAGCATTTGCCGTTTCCCGATGCGGCATTTGATCGGGTCTGCGTGGCCTTTGGTTTGCGCAACATGACCCACAAAGACCGCGCATTGACTGAAATGGCGCGTGTGCTCAGACCCGGCGGCAAGTTGTTGGTGCTTGAGTTTTCCAAAGTGGCCCCGCCATTGGCCAAGGCCTACGACTGGTATTCGTTTGAAGTGCTGCCGCGCTTGGGCAAGCTGGTCGCGGGCGACGATGCCAGCTACCGCTACTTGGCCGAATCGATCCGCATGCATCCCGACCAGCAAACCCTCAAAGCCCTTATGCAAGATAGTGGCTTTGCCCATGTGGACATACACAACATGAATTTGGGTTTGGTCGCACTTCATGTTGGAATACGCTGTTAGTGTGTGATTGTGTTTTTCGGAGTGGCTGTCGTATGAAATTTTTCAGTGTTGTTTTAGCTTTAAGCATGGCCATGGTCAGCATGCATGCCGATGCTGCCCGACGCATGGGTGGCGGCAAATCCCTTGGACAACAATCAGGCAACGTGACCCAGCGTGAAGCGGCGCGTCCGACATCACCCAATGCCGCGCCGGCACCAGCGCCCACCTCACCTGCTTCGGCAGCCCCCCGTCGCCCATGGGGTGCCATGCTCGGTGGCTTGGCAGCCGGTCTGGGCTTGGCCTGGTTGGCGCATTCGTTGGGCTTTGGCGCTGAATTCGGTCAAATCCTGATGTTTGGGTTGATCGCCATGTTGGCCGTGGCCCTGATCGGGTATTTTTTGCGCCGCCGTGGTGCGCCCATGCCCAGTCCTTACGCTTACGGCGGCAGTGGCTCGTCAACCAACCCCGGCAACATGCCGCAATACAACCCCGCCAAAGTAGGCAACGACGCTTCTGCCAGGCCATGGGAGCAAACCGACACCAGTTTTGACAGTTCCGCTGCTTCGCGTTCTGGTGTTCGCATCGGTTCTTCCTTGATCGGTGGTAACCAAAATTGGTTCATCCCGCCAGATTTTGATGTGCAAGGCTTTGTGGCATCTGCGAAAGAAAATTTCATCAGTTTGCAAGCGGCGTGGGACCGTGCCGACATTCCTGCACTGCGCGCCATGATGACCGACAGCATGCTGCATGAAATCCAAACCCAATTGGCCGAGCGTGGCCAGTTGGTGCAAGGCCCGAACACCACCGAAGTGGTGATGCTCGAGGCCCAATTGCTGGGCATCGAGGATTTGGGCCAAGGTTACATGGCCAGTTTGGAGTTCTCCGGCATGATCCGCGAAGAACCCCATGCGGCGCCCAGCCCCTTCCGCGAGGTGTGGAACATGACCAAGCCCAAAACCGGCGGCGCTGGTTGGTTGGTCGCGGGGGTGCAAGCCTTGCAATAATCCGAGCTGTTCAGTTTTCCAACAGCTCACCGGATTCTTTCATGGCCCTTGCTACCTCGCTTGCAGACGCGTCTGCCCGTTTGTCCGGTTTCTTGCTGGCGTTTCGCCTGCCAGATTGGTTGCTGCATGAACTGCAAGACAAACTGGTGTTGCTGCTCAACCATGTGATTGGGCAAGAACCGGCAGCCACCGAACGCTTGCGGCGACAACAAGGCCAATGCGTGCAAGTCAGCTGGCGCGAATACCGTTTGCAATGGCTGATCACACCCGCAGGCTTGCTGGCGCGCGCTGATGCGCACCAAGCGGCCGATTTGCATTTGCACATCAGCCAAGACCAACCGCTGGCGTTGCTGCAAACCTTGGCCAAGGGCGATAAACCCGCGATGCGGATTGATGGCGATGTGATGCTCGCCGCCGACATCAACTGGTTGGTTGACCATGTGCGCTGGGACATGGAAGAAGATTTATCGAAGGTGTTTGGTGACGCCACCGCGCACCACATGGCGAACATGTTCAAGCGCATCGCCACCGCTTTGCGTGAGTTTGTCGCCAAATGACCCGCATCTACCGCGGCATTTTCATTGTTTGGATTGTTCTGCGCTTTGGCTTGGATGAGTTGTTGCTCTCCGGTTTCAAGCAGCCTTGGCTGATCCGTTTGACCCGCGTGCTCACCATTGGCCGCAATTTGAGTGCGCCGCGCGGACAACGCTTGCGACAGGCTTTGGAACATTTGGGGCCGGTGTTCGTCAAGTTGGGACAGGTGCTGTCAACCCGACGCGATTTGTTGCCCAGCGACATCGCGGATGAATTGGCCAAATTGCAAGACCAAGTGCCACCGTTTCCTTCTGACGTTGCGGTAGCCTCTATTGAAAAAGCGCTGGGTCGCCCGGTTGACCAAATTTTCAGCCGCTTTGACCGCGTGCCTGTGGCCAGCGCATCCATTGCCCAAGTGCATTTCGCGTCCTTGCGCAGCCCCTCTGGGCAAGAACGTGAAGTCGCGGTCAAGGTATTGCGCCCGGGCATGCTGC
>CANGZG010000178.1 GCA_947458415.1 Comamonadaceae bacterium
AGGGCATTTCACCGACACGCTCGCCGGCCGTGCCGTTGAGCACGGGGAAGCCATTCCATTCAGTGGTGTCAGCGATGTGCACAATTTCTTGTTTGAGTTGCTGGAACTCCAAATCAAGGTAACTGCGCTGCGCATTGTCATTGGTGTCGTTGACTGCTTGTACGGCCAACTCACGCATGCGTTGCATCATGTCCGTGATTTCGTTGGTCGCGCCTTCAGCGGTTTGGATCAAGGAGATGGCGTCACCCGCATTGCGCACAGCTTGGTTCAAGCTGCGTATCTGATGCGTCATGCGAGTGGCGATGGCCATGCCCGCTGCATCATCACGTGCAGAATTGATCCGCTTGCCAGTTGACAGCTGTTGCATGGCCACAGATTGACTGCGTTCAGTCGATTTGAGGGCCGCTTGCGAAAACAGCGCTTTGACGTTGGTGTTGATAACTGCCATTTACTTCTCCAGGCCACTGAGGCCGTTTGTGTGTTGCAACCAATTAAGCAAACTTGATGCCAATTCCAGTTTTAATTCCCAAACCCATGCAAACTTCCTGATTTGCCTGGGTTTTGCCGCCGTCTGGGGTGATGGTGGCAAAAACTGTCATGGGCTGGTGGCAAGTGCTTGCCAGATTGCCGCTCATACTTTTTATTGAATTCTTGTGCTCACACCAACCAAATCGGCGTAATCCTCGAGCGCCAGGCTTTCGGCCATCAACTCAAGTTGTTCAGGGAACATTTGCAAGCCTTGGCGAGCCACTTGCAATGCGCGGGCGGGATCGAGGTTGCAACGCAAAGCGCGAACCATCATCACGTAGGTGAATGCCTGGGTGTTGGCACCTTGGATGTCCATCAACTCTTGCAGGTAATCCACAGCCAACGGCCAGTCTTGCTGCATCAAAGCCAGCAAGCCATTGATGGCCAGCATGTCTTCGCTGTGCGGGTGAATGCTCATGCCAGCCGAGCCCAAGGCATAAGCCAGTTCCAATTGCTCTGTGGCCACCAAAGTCTGAATCGCCTCACGGATTTCACCGGGGCTAAAGCGCTTGATGTGTTCTGCCTGCAGCAAGCCACCGGTGTGGGCTTGGTTCATCAGTTCTTGGATCAGGTTCATGTGTATTCCTTGGTTAGTGTCAACATTGCGCCATCCTTGACAGCGCTTGCCGTCCATTTAAGCAATTGACATGCCAGTTCTGATTGCCCTGTTGGTGGCAGCGTCAACAGGGCTGGCTTGAAAAATGCATCACCAGGTGAACTCGGATTGAATGCAACCTTTTCACCTCATGAACCACACAAAATTACTGTCAAACAACGCCATACCGCCTGTCGCGATTTCCGACATGCGTTCGTTGATCGAGACCTGTGAAACCCTGCAAGGCAGCGGCCACGCCGACCAAGCCGCGCAGCTGTACGGCAACTGGTTGGCAGACGAACAACATGCCAGCAGCCCTGTGGTTTGGTTCAATTACGGCGCCTTGCTGCAAAGTTTGGGCAACCTCACAGGCGCAATGGCGGCTTACGAACAATGCCTCCAACTCAAGCCGGGGTTTGCGCAAGCCTTGGTGAATTTGGGTTTGACTTGTGAAAAAGCCGGTCTCCCCGACGCTGCACTGCAGTACTGGGGGCAACTGGCCAGCCAATACTTTCATACCGTGGACCATGACCTGAACATGGTGGTGATGGCTTTGAACCACATTGGCCGGGTTCAAGAGAACCTGAAGCATTACCAATTGGCAGAAAACGCGCTGACGCACAGCCTGCGCCTGATGCCCAAGCAGCCGCATGTGATTCAGCACTGGGTACATATCCGACAAAAAGCTTGCCGTTGGCCGGTGTACCAAGCCCTCGAACATGTCAGCACACACGACATGCTGATGGCCACATCGCCATTGGCCATGTTGGCTTTGCACGATGACCCCGCCCTGCAATTGCTCAGTGCGCAATCGTTTGTGCAGCGCAGTTTTACATTGCCCACAGAACACTTGGCACGCGGTCGCCATTACCAGCATCCCCGCTTGCGAATTGGTTACGTGTCAGGCGATTTGTGCGTGCATGCCGTGGGCCTGTTGTTGCCCGAGATGATGCAAGCGCATGACCGGCAAGCCTTTGAGATTTACGCCTACGACTTCAGCCCTGAAGACGGCACGCCGCATCGAGCGCAATTGAAACAAGCCTTCGACCATGTGCGCCCTATCCACGGCCTGAGCGACCGACAAGTGGCCGAGCAGGTATTGCAAGACGAAATCGATGTTTTGATTGATTTGCACGGTCTGTCATCCGGTGCACGGCCTGGCATTTTTGCGCTTCACCCTGCCCCGTTGCAAGGCACGTATTTGGGCTACATCGGCACCACAGCCATGCCATGGTTTGACTTTGTGGTGGCTGACCGCCATGTATTCCACGACGACTTGCCAACCTATTTCTCGGAGAAAAAAGCACTGTTGGTCGACGGCAGTTTCATTCCGCTGGCACCGCGGCAAAGCGTTGCCGTTGACATCACCCGCGAAAGCGTGGGCTTGCCAGTCGACGCGTTTGTGATGGCATCGTTTGGCAACACCTACAAACTCAACGCTGACATGTTTGACGCTTGGCTGTCTGTTTTGCAAGCGCATCCGTCAGCGGTGCTTTGGTTGATGGACGACAACGCTGACACCACCCGGCATTTGAAAAACCACGCCGCGGCCAGACACATCGACTTGCAACGGCTGGTGTTCAGTCCCCGTGTGGGTCATGATGTGTTTCGCGCCAGACTCGGTTTGGCCGATGTGTTTTTGGACACCTACCCTTACAACTGTGGCTCGACCAGCAAAGACGTGATCGATGCGGGCGTGCCCTTGGTCACGCTGCGCGGCAAAAGCATGGTCTCGCGCATGGGTGCGAGTTTGTTGACGACGCTTGAATTGCCACAACTGATTGCGCATGACATGGCGCAATACAAAGACATCGTGTTGCAACTGGCCCAAGGGACCTTGCAAGTGGATATCAAAGCCCAATCCATGAAGCACCTGCCCCAGGCCGTGACGCGCATGGTGCGTTCACTCGAACATGGCCTGCAGGAATTACACGCATCAAAGACCAAGGAATAAACCATGGCCATCTCACCTCCTGTCACCCGCACCGCCACTCGACAAATCGAGCTGCGCCAAATTTGTTATTCACCCCAAACCCTGGCCAGCGTGCCAGATGGCATGTTGGCGCTGGATTACCAAGACAATGCGCGACCCGATTGGCGCGAGTACTGGCCGATTCGCCAATTTCTGTTGAACAACGTGTTGGCAGAAGACACCTTGTATGGATTTTTCTCACCCAAGTTTGGCTACAAAACAGGGCTCGACAGCGCCAAGGTGCATGCCTTCATCAGCCAAGACCACGCGCACCACGACGCCTATTTCTTCAGCCCGTTTTGGGATTTGTCGTCGTTCTTTGTGAACATCTTCGAGCAAGGTGATTTTTTTCATCCCGGTTTGACCAAAGCCAGTCAGCTGTTTGTTGACAGCATCGGTTGGTCAACCAATGTCAAGTTCCATGTGACGCACAGTCAGAACACCGTGTTTTGCAATTACATCGTGGCAAACAAAGCTTTTTGGTTGAAATGGCTGGCACTGAGCGAGCGGCTGTTTTTTGCCGCTGAACATCCCGATGCGGACCCGGTCTTGCAAGCCCTGCTCAAAGACGACACCACTTACGGGGAACAACGCCTGCCGCTGAAAGTGTTTTTGCTGGAACGCTTGGCCAGCCTGCTGCTCATGAATGAGGCCAAGTTGAAAGCCAAAGGCTACGACTGCTTTCAACTCAGCCCTTCCATCACCCCGCTGAACCAGTTTTTCAATGAAGCTGTGCAATGCAATGCCTTGAAATTGGCCTATGACCAATCGGCCAGCCCGTTCAATTTGCATGCCTTCATGAACCTCCGAAACCAAGTCTTTCAACAATTGCATTGAGGGTGTGTATGGGTGACGCTAATTTGACCTGTTTGATCTGGCATCTCTTTTGCTTTAAGAGTTTGACTTTTTCTTTTTTTGATTGAATCACCGTGTCCACCATTTCATACGTCACCAGCAGCGGAACCAGCGCCACCAGCACCACGGTGACGTTGGACTTGGGCGCGCTGGATTCCAGTCAACTCAAAAGCATCCCGACTGCGAATATTGCGGCGCTGACCACTGCCACGGTGACCGAAATCCCTGAAGATGCCATCAGTGGGTTGACCAGTTTGCAAATCAACGCGTTGCCGACCGAGGTGATCGAAAAAATCACGACAGCGCAGCTGGGGGCTTTGAGCACGGCTCAAGTCTCATACCTCAAAACCACCCAACTCACGCTGCTGACA
>CANGZG010000179.1 GCA_947458415.1 Comamonadaceae bacterium
GATTCCCACCCTGCAACGCTGCGCCGAGTACGGCAAGATGCTGGTGCGTGGCGGGCAAATGAGTCACCCGGAGTTGCCGAGGTACTGATCATTCAGGTCAACGCGCCCCAAACACCGCCGTCCCCACCCTGACCAGGGTGCTGCCCGCCTTCACCGCCGCTTCCAAGTCGGCGCTCATGCCCATGGACAACGTATCAAACTGAGGCAACGCCAACGCCGCTTGCAATTCGTCAAACAAATGCTTGGCTTGCAAGTGCACCGCCACCTGTGCATCAAAACCCTCCACCGGATCAGGGATCGTCATCAGGCCGCGCAACACCACGCTCGGCAATGCAGACACCGCTTGCGCCAGCGACAGCGCTTCGCTGGGTGACACACCGGCTTTGGTCGGGCCGCCGTCAATGTTCACTTGCAAGCAAATGTTCAGCGGCGGTAAACCTGCCGGTCGTTGCTCACTCAGGCGTTGCGCGATTTTCAAGCGGTCCACGCTGTGCACCCAATCGAAATGCTCGGCCACCGGTCGCGTCTTGTTGCTTTGTAAGGGGCCGATGCAATGCCAGACCAAGCCGGGCACATCTTTGAGGGCAGCGATTTTGTCCACGCCTTCTTGCACATAGTTTTCGCCGAAATCGCGTTGCCCAGAAGCGGCCACTTCGCGGACTTGATCAGCGGCAAAGGTTTTTGACACCGCCAACAATTGCACGCTTGCTGGTTTGCGGCCTGCTTGCAACGCGGCTTGCGTGATGCGTTCACGCACTGCTTGGTAACGCTGTTCTGTCTCACTCATCATGTGAGCAACTGTAACAAGCAACCGCCTCGCATGAACCCGCAATTGCTCGAATGGCTTTCACACACGCGCCACTCAGGTGCCTCGGACCTGCACCTGAGCGCAGGTCTTGCGCCCATGGTGCGCCGACTCGGTCAATTGCAATCGCTGGACGCTGCGCCTGTTCCCGCTGACCGCATGCAAGCATTGCTTGCAACTGCACTGCCGGATTGGCCTTGGTCATCCCCGGCTGCACCCAATGCAGTCACAGGCGATAAGCACAGCCATGACCATGACACCGCTGTCACAGTCAGTGGATTGGGTCGCTTTCGCGTGAATGTGTTTGCGCAACAACGCGGATGGTCATCGGTCTGGCGCGCCATTCCTGCGGACATTCCCGACTTGCCAGACATCGGTGCGCCACCTGCCCTGCGCGAATGGGCATTGCAAGCCAATGGGCTGCTGTTGGTCACCGGTGCCACCGGGTCGGGCAAGTCCACCACACTGGCTGCGTTGTTGCATCACCTCAATGTCACCCAACCGTTGCACATCCTCACGCTGGAAGACCCGATCGAATTCGAGCACCAAAGCGCACGCAGCTTGGTGCAGCAACGCAACGTGCCCGGGCATTGCGCCAGCTTTGACACGGCGTTGCGCGCCGCGTTGCGACAAGACCCGGATGTCATCATGGTGGGCGAATTGCGTGACCTCGCCACCATTCGGCTTGCTTTGGGTGCGGCTGAAACCGGACACTTGGTGCTGGCCAGTTTGCACACCCGTAGCGCGACACAAGCGGTTGAACGGTTGGTGGATGTGTTTCCCGCCGAAGAGAAATCGTTGGTGCGCAGCCAGCTCAGTTTGTCGTTGCTTGCTGTCGTCACCCAAACCCTGTGCCTTCACACCGATGGTCAACGCCGCGTGGCCGCACACGAAGTCCTTTACGCCACGCCGGCGGTACGGCACCTGATCCGCGAAAACAAAACCGCACAACTGCCCAATGCGTTGCAAACCGGCGCACAGTTCGGCATGCAAACCATGGCGCAATCGCTGGAGAAGCTGGTGCATTCCGGCGTGATCACTGCGCAAGAGGCCACCCGCCATGTGTCATGAACAAACAGACACATTAAGATCAGAAAAACCTCACAGGATGTCACCCATGCCCCGCACCAACCCCAAAACCTACGAAACTTCCACCCCTGCCAAAGTCGCCTTCATCGGCTTGGGCGTCATGGGCTATCCCATGGCTGGCCACTTGGCACTGGCCGGCCACCATGTGACCGTGTACAACCGCAACCCGGCCAAAGCCAAAGACTGGTGCGCTGAATTTCCCGGTCATGCCAGCGCCGCCACGCCACGCGAAGCCGCGCAGGCTGCGGACATGGTGTTTTGCTGTGTGGGCAACGACGACGATTTGCGCGCCGTCATGCTCGGCGCCGATGGCGCATTGGCGGGCGTCAAAGCAGGTGCTTTGTTGATCGACCACACCACGGCCTCTGCCAACGTGGCGCGCGAGTTGTTTGCTGCTGCCAACGCCAAGGGCGTGCATTTTGTCGATGCGCCGGTCTCGGGCGGCGAAGCCGGTGCGATCAACGGCATGCTCACCGTCATGTGCGGTGGCGAAGCGGCCGCTTTCGAGCGCGCCAAACCGGTGGGCATGGCGTTCTCCAAAGCGTTCACCTTGATGGGCGACAGCGGTGCCGGTCAACTCACCAAAATGGTCAACCAAATTTGCATCGCGGGTCTGGTGCAAGCGCTGTCCGAAGGCATTGCATTCGGACAAAAAGCCGGCTTGAACATGGAACAGGTCTTGGATGTCATTGGCAAAGGCGCGGCACAAAGTTGGCAAATGGACAACCGTGGCAAAACCATGGTGGCTGACAAATTTGATTTTGGCTTTGCCGTGGACTGGATGCGCAAAGACTTAGGGTTGGTGATGGACGAAGCCAAGCGCAATGGCTCGCGTGTGCCAGTCACTGCATTGGTTGACCAGTTTTATGCCGATGTGCAAGCCATGGGCGGCAACCGGTTTGACACCTCGAGCCTGATCAAGCGCTTGCGCTGAAAAAAAACCACGCCGGTCAGGGCGTGGTTTTTCAGGGGTGCCAGCGGGTTACTTTTTGGCTTTGTCCGCGTCTGTTTTTTCCACGGGCGTTGGCAGCAAACGGCGCAATTCTTCTTCCGAGATGATTTCAAACAAGCGCACCACTTTGTTCACACCGCTGACATTGCGGATCACTTGGGTGGCACTGTCTGCTTCGCGTTGTGTCACACGGCCCATCAAGTACACCGTGTTTCGCTCGGTCACGACTTTGAAAGCATTGGCAAACAAATCGCGGCTGTCGACCAAACTGGCTTTGATTTTGCCGGTGACCACCAAGTCATTCGAGCGGCTGCCCAAACTGGCGTTCGGCATGACAGACAACTCGTTCACCACCGACTTCACGTTTTCAACTTTTTCCACAATGCCTGCCACCGCTTGACGCTCTTTGTCGGAAGGCACCTCGCCCGTGAGCAAGACCTGGCGGTTGTAGCTGGTGACGTTGACATGCACTTTTTCACCGAACATGTCGCGCACCTTGGAAGACGCACGCAGTTCAATGGTTTCGTCTTCGAGTTGTGTGCCCGAGGTTCGGCGATCGGTCGCCACCAACGCAGAGCCCGCCACGCTGGCCACCAAGATCGGTGCGCATGCGCTCATGCTCAGCGCCAGTAACAGCACAGCACCTGTGGTGCGTAATTGGCCATGTTTCATTCAGTTGTCTCCTGTTCACCCAATAATTGACTGTCCACGCCGTCACACAACCCGTGTAACACCAGCAAATGAACCTCTTGTATGCGCACCGCTTTGTCGCTCGGCACGCAAATATGCACATCGGTTTCCCGCAACTCTTGTCTGAGCTTGCCGCCGCTTTGGCCGGTCAAAGCCACCACAGACAACTCACGCTCGTGCGCGGCACGGATGGCTTGCAACAGGTTGTCGGCTTGGCCGCTGGCAGACACCACCAACAGCACATCACCCGGTTGTCCCAAGGCCCGCACTTGTTTGGCAAACACTTGCTCGAAGCCGTAGTCGTGGGCGGCACCAGTCAACCACACCGCATCGGTATTCAATGCAATGGCGCCTAACTCGGGCCGCTCGCGTTCGTGGTGTCCGACGAAGGTGGCGGCAAACAATTGCGCCAACGCCGCCGAACCGCCATTGCCACAGGCCAACACTTTTCCGCCGCCAGTGACACTGACCAAAATGGATTGAATGGCCGCGGCCATGGGTTTGCTCAAAACCTGCGCAGCTTGGTACTTCAAGTCTGCGCTGTCGATGAACTGCTGTTCAATGCGTTGTTCTAGCATGGTGTCATCATACCTTTGCAATGTGACGGCCCTATAAAAATGCCGAAAGATTGTCAGCAGCCAAATGCCGCTTGTATCCATTGCAGCTCGCCCGACTGCACCACCACCACATCAAAGCGGCAGGCCGGCAAATGTTTCATGCGACCCAGATAGCAGCGTGCTGCATACACAATC
>CANGZG010000180.1 GCA_947458415.1 Comamonadaceae bacterium
AAAATGTCATTGCGGCTTTTTCTGTTCAGACTGGGCATGGCCAGCAACACGTCACTGATGGCCAATGTCGTGACCAAGTGGGGCAAGTCAACCGGGTTGTAGATAGGCTGACCGTTCAACACATGGCCATGCAAGCGGTCGTCATCATCCAAAAAACCCACCACTTGCATTTCATGGCTGTTGGACATGGCAGCGACCAATTGCCGACCGGTGCTGCCAGCGCCGTAAATGAGCACCTTGGAACGATGGCCTTGCTTCAACAAACTGCGGTATTGGTCACCCAACCACACCCTTGCGAACGCTCTTGACGCACCGACAAAGAGCAACAACAAGATCGGCTGAATGATGCCAATGGTCCGCGGTACCCCTGGCACGCCAATGGCAGTGAACACGCAGGCATACAGCAACCCATAAATACCCACCGCCTGCGCCACGGCCAGCAACGCCGGCCAGCCGCTGTATCGGAAGATGGCGCGGTACAAACCCATCACCACAAACACTGGCAACCCAATGACGATGGATAAACCCACTGCCACCAGTGCATTGCCAGACAGCGCAACGAATTCACCCAACCGCAGGTAATATGCCAACCAGAGAGTCAGCACACACAAAGCCATGTCAATCGTCAACACAACCAAGCGTTTGACAAGCCTGGGCAAAGACAAGACTGGCATCGCAAAATTAGCCATCGAAGTGTTCATAGCAATTTGCTTTCTGATTGACTATTTGAAAAATTAAGGCTCAATGAGACACGCCATCTTTGGTGATCACTTTCAATGCAGTCAACCATAGAATGTAGAGATCGAAACCAAATGATTGACGCACAAGGTATTCCACATCGAATTGAACTTTTTGCTCTATCGGTAATTCATCGCGCCCATTGACTTGCGCCCACCCCGTCAAACCAGGCACCAATGCATGTACACCATGTGCTGTTCGTAAGGCGATCAAGTCATCTTGGTTGAACAAAGCAGGACGCGGTCCGACAAAACTCATGTCACCTTTGAGGATGCTCCATAGCTGAGGCAATTCATCCAAACTGGTTTTTCGAAGAAATGAGCCAATAGGCGTCAACCATTGCTCTGGGTTTGAAAGCAAGTGTGTTGCAACCGCAGGTGTGTCCATTCGCATGGTGCGGAATTTGGGCATTCTGAAGATGCGGTTATGGCGACCGATTCGGTCGCTCCAGTAAAGCGCCGGCCCAGATGAAGTAAGACGCACAGTAAGCGTCAACACAAAAATTGGCAACGACAACAATAAGCCAGCGACCAATGCCAAAGTCAAATCAAAAATTCGCTTCAACGATGCAACCCAAGGGCTGCGCGTTGCAACCCTTCTGCGACTGAAATGGGTGGATGCCAAGCCAAAATACGTTTTGTCTTGGAAATATCTAATTGCAATGATCCGCACAATCGCTGGTAAATGCTGGATTTGTTCAATGCAAGCGCGCCCAATTTCAACACCCAAACTGGTACATAAAACAAGCGCGCAGGTTTTCTCAATGCCAGTCCCATGCGAATCAACAACTCGGCTGTCGACAGATCTTCGCCATCACTGACCAGAAATGTTTGATTGGCCGCTGCCGGGTGATTCATACAAGTCACGATCAGGTCAACCAAGTTATCTAATGCGACCAGGCTGCGCCGATTGTTTGTCACTGCAGCCAATGGCAAAGGCAAGCCTTTTGACAAGAGGCGCATCATCGAATTGAAATTGGCTTTCACGCCATGTCCATAAACCAGTGGAGAACGGATGATGACCACTTCCATGCCTGTTTCGGACGCAATTTGACGGAGTATCTGTTCAGCCTCATGCTTGGAAACACCGTAAGCATCTTCAGGTGCCGGCATATCTTCGGCGGTAAAAGGTCGTCCTGATTGGGTGAGTTCGCCATTGACCTTGATTGAACTCAAAAAAATAAAACGCTTAACCCCTGCTGTTGCTGCTTGACGTGCAAGCTTAGCCGTGCTTTGCGCATTGAGTTGCAGAAATTCGCCCAATGGGTCTGGGCTCTTGTCATTCATGACATGAACGCGAGCCGCCAAGTGCACAACAGTACTGACCCCTTGCAATGCGGCTTGCCAATCGGTGGTGGGCAATATATCGCCCATATGCACAGGTACAACACCACTTGGCAAAACGACATCGTCTTTTCGTATAGCTGCCACCACATGTACGGATTCATCGCCTGAAGACAATCGGGTGGCCAACGCACTGCCAACAAAACCGGTGGCGCCCGTTAACAAAATCACGGCGTGAGCGCCTTGGGGACTTTGCGTTGCGCCAAGGTCATGGCTTCTGACAACAATGCTTCCATTCGATTCATCAAATGGCTGCGACCAAACTCTTTCACCGCATAGCTGTGTCCATTTTTTCCGAGCTGCCGTCTTTTTTCTAGTGACATGGCGGACAATTCTAAAACTTTTTCTGCCAAAGCAGCGCTGTCTCCAGCAGGGCATGTCAGACCGGCTTGAGCTTCTTGAATCACTGCCGCTCCCTCGCCATCCATCATGCCCAACAAAGGGAGTCCCGTCATCAAATAGGTTTGAACTTTGCCCGGAATCGTCATGCCAAATACAGGGTCACTTTTGAGCGACACCAACAATGCATCAGCATGCCCATAAAACGATGGCATGCGCTCGATGGGAAAACGACCAGGCATCAGGACTTGGCCTTGCAAACCTCTTCGCATCACTTCAGCGTTAAGCCAGACCGATTTGCGACCGTCTCCCACAATCACCCATCGAATGTGTGCATTTGCTCGCAACTGTTCGGCCGCATTCAATACTGCTGGCATATCCTGGGCTTCACCAATGTTTCCAGCAAACACCACGGTGAAGCCATGCTCTAAAACTGGTATTTCTGGAGCAGGCTTGACACCAGCATCCGTAAATATTTCTTCAGCCCAACTTGGGAAATAACGGATTTTGCTAGCGTCATTGCAGTAGTTGGCAATACTGCCCAGAAATCCACGGGATTGACCCAGCACCAAAGTGCAGCGGTTGTATACGTACTGCACAAGGCGGCCAATCCAGCGCAGAACGGTTGGTGAGCGAACAGCACCCACTGCAGCCAATGTATCTGGCCATAAATCCAACGCCCAAAACACCACAGGAATTTTTTTGATCTTGCCCAACCAAACTGCAGGCAAGCCGACTGTCACAGGGGACGGCTCATACACAAAAATCACATCTGCCCGAACACCACGCAGTCTCCATGCGCCATATATGAAGCTGCTGATCACAAAGCTAACGTAATTGAGCACCAATCCAAAACGACTACTGCCACGCGCAATGACAGGTGCCCTGATAATTTGGGCGCCTTCAAACGCCATGAATTCTTTCGGTTGTTTTTTATATGCGTCAAATACTTTTCCCATCGGGTAATTGGGAATACCAGTCAAAACGGTGACTTCATGGCCACGAATCCGCCATTCGCTGACAAGGTCATTGATTCGAAAATTTTCAGGCCAAAAGTACTGACTGACAACAAGGATTTTCAAGCCGATCTCAGTACTTTTTCCATACAACCCGGTTCACATAGTCCGTGTAACTTTGAATGATGCGCACCACTTTTTCGCTGACATTAGGCATGCTGTAGTCATCCACCAAGCGAAGTTGTCGGTCTAGTCCACGTGCTTGTGTTTTTAATATTTCAAGGCCTTGACACACCCTATCAATTACAACCTTCATTGCACTTTCGGTCAAAGTTGATAGCGCAGTGATTTTTGCACTAAGCTTAAAAAAGTTTTGATCTAAATTTCTGTGTTTTTCTGTAATTGAATTCTCTTCGGATTCTCTACTTTATTTTAGCTTCAACCTGCGCACACTCCGGCAACTTGTTAGCATCAAACTCAACAATCCAAGCCTCATATTTCCCACCTTGATTAAAAGGATTCCGCGTAGCCAAATGTCCATAGCCAGGACCGGCAATAGTTTGTCCAAAACACGGGGCGAGTGGAATGCTTTTATCTAAGGATCCGATCACCAGCATGTGGCTTACACCGCGATTTTTTAACCTATTTAAATATAACTGAGCCTCATCGGAAGTCTCATCAACATAGTAACTCCAGTCGTAGGAGATAGCTTCGCGCGGCATGATCGCCATAGATCGGTGCCCATTAAGTACCACCGCATTTTTAGGCAAGACGGTGTCTGCCCATTTCATGACTTCATATCCATTTGCAGCCTGCTGCATCACTCCCGAACGCCATTCTGACCATGAAGCCCCAGGAAAAATAATGACAGCCCCCAGCCAACAGACGGCTGTCACAACAAT
>CANGZG010000181.1 GCA_947458415.1 Comamonadaceae bacterium
AGGCGGTGATTTGAGCCATGCGGGTGACGTCGGTTGGCAAATAATGCACTTGTTGCGGATGGGCTGCCATGAGTGCGGCCAACCCGGGCGTGGCTTGGGCACCGATGTCAGCCACCGTGCAACACGCGCCTTCTTGCACAAACGCAGCGGCCACGGCCAAACCAATGCCGCCGGCCGCGCCGGTCAGCAACGCGTGTGTTTGATGCAATCGCTTCGTCATGAGACATGTCCTTGGGTGAATGCGCAGACCCGCTCGTACGCGTCGCGCAATGCGTGAATCCAACGCGGGTCCGAGGCCAATTCGCCCCACAGGGTGGTGTCTGCCGCAAACGCGGCGACCGGGTCAGCGGCTTCACACAGGGCGTGCCCGACAGCGGGGTCCATGGCCTGGTCTTGGTAGGTGTACGGGATCAAGCCTTGGTGCCAACGCTGCAAGTAAGCCAAAAACAAAGCGGGGAGCATGGCGACACTGCGAATCGGCTCGCCCCGTGCCAAACGGTCGCGCACGGTCGGGGCAATCATGCCGGGAATTTTCGAAAACGCATCCATGGCCACACGCTGGTTGGTGTCGGCTATCGCGGGGTTGCCAAACCGCTCCAGCACCACATCACGGTACGCCGCCAAGTCAATCGGGCTGGGGGTCAACACCGGCATGGCGTCATCGGTGACATAGTCATACGCCATTTGGCGAATGCGCGGGTCGTGTGTGCCTTCGTGGATGAATTGGTAACCCACCAACGACCCTGCCCAGGCAATGCCACTGTGGGTGGCGTTGAGCAAACGTATCTTGGCTTCTTCATAAGGAGCGACCGACTCAACCAACGCCACACCGACCCGCTGCCAATCGGGTCTGCCGTGGATGAACCGGTCCTCGATCACCCACTGAATGAAATGCTCGCCCATCAAGGCGGCTTTGTCGTCCCAACCGGTGGCTTGGCGCACGCGTTGCGCCACCTCTGGCGTGGGCCGGGGCGTGATGCGGTCCACCATGGCATTCGGGTTGGTGGTGTGTGATTGCACCCACTCCAGCAAGGCCGCATCGCCCAAGGCGGTGATGAATTGCAACAAGCCACGGCGTGATCGCTCGCCGTTGTGCCGCAAGTTGTCGCAATTGAGCAAGGTGACGGCACCTGCCTTGGCTTGCATGCGGGCACGCAATAAAGTGACCAACGCGCCGTAAACCGTGTGCCCTGCTTTGCCAGCTTTCAAGGCTTGCAGGTCCACCGTCAGGTCAGCGAAGTTGTCCCAATCCAAACGGTCTTGTGCATCCAGGTAATAACCGGCTTCGGTCACGGTGAAAGAAATGATGCGCGTGTCAGGGTCCGCAGCCATGCGCACCAATGGCGCCAAATCTTCTTGGTACATCAACACATCGCGGATCACATCGATGCAGGTGTATTGCCGCTCGCCTTGCGGCGACACAGTTTCTAAGGTGTACTTGCCTTGCTGTGCATGCAAGGCGGCCATGGTTTCTGGCATGTCGGGGCGCAAATTGCCCCCCGCCAATGTCCACTGCGTGTCACCCAATTCATGTAGCTGCTGTAAATACACCGCTTGGTGTGCGCGGTGAAACGACCCTAATCCCAAGTGAAGAATGCGCAAAGGTGTTGTTGTTTTGAGTGACATCGTGAAGAAACCATCGACAGGAAAAAGAAACAGGCATCAAGCGCGGACGGCCAAGCCGTTGGCATCAAACCAATGGGCTTGTGACCATTCAAGCTGCACACCGACCGCATCACCAGGGCGCAAGGAACTGCGCGGGTTTTGTCTGGCCACCATCAATGGGCCATGGTCTGTGTTCACATAAATCAAGGTTTCGGCACCCAAGGCCTCCACCAGTTCCACCGTGCCAGCGAGTTGGCCTTGTCCAAAAGGGCCAACTTGTACATGCTCGGCACGCATGCCCATGGCCCCTTGTTTGGCCGCTGGCGGGCAATGGTTCAACACGTTGGCAGGCAATTGGCTGCACGACCATACATTCATGGGTGGTGTGCCAATGAACTGGGCCACGAACTGATTGGCCGGATGGTCATACAGCGCCAATGGGGTGCCTACTTGCTCAATCACCCCATCGCGCAACACCACCACCCGGTCAGCCAAGGTCATGGCCTCTACTTGGTCATGGGTGACGTAAATGGTGGTGGCGCCCAGTTCACGGTGCAACTTGGCGATCTCCACCCGGGTCTGACCGCGCAATGCCGCGTCCAAGTTGGACAAGGGCTCGTCAAACAAAAACACTTTGGGCTCGCGCACAATGGCGCGGCCAATCGCGACCCGTTGGCGCTGACCCCCCGACAATTCACGCGGTGTGCGTTTCAAATAAGGACCCAGGTTCAAGATGTCGGCTGCGCGCTGCACTTTCTGGCGAATCACGCTTGGATCGACATGGGCCAGCTTGAGCGCAAAGCTCATGTTTTCATACACACTCATGTGCGGGTAAAGCGCGTAACTTTGAAACACCATGGCCAAATCGCGCTGGCTGGAAGCCAAATGCGTGATGTCACGTTGTTCCAACTGAAGCTGCCCATGGTCGATGCGCTCGAGCCCGGCGATCAACCGCAGCAACGTCGATTTGCCACAACCCGACGGCCCGACAAACACCATGAACTCGCCTTGTTCGATGGTCAAGTCAATGCCCTTGATGGCGCGGTGATCGCCAAAAAACTTTTCGATGCCTTGGAGTTGAAGGTATGCCATGGTGTGTGCTTGAACAGGTTTATTTGACGGCGCCAAAGGTCAAGCCTTGCACCAATTGTTTTTGGCTGAACCAACCAAACACCACGATCGGTGCGATGGCCATCAGCGAAGCGGCGGACAACTTGGCCCAAAACAAGCCCTCGGGGCTGGAATAACTGGCGATCAGCGTGGCCAGGGTACCGCCTTTGGCGGCGGTCAAATTGAGCGACCAAAACGCCTCGTTCCAACTGAGCACCAAACACAACAAACCGGTCGATGCCAGACCGCCCATGGCCAGTGGCAACAACACCATGCGCCACTCTTGCCACAAACCCGCGCCGTCCATGCGCGCCGCTTCCAATATCTCATGCGGAATGTCCTTGAACTGTGAAAACAGCATCCAGACCATGATCGGCAAATTGCTGAGCGTGAACACGATGATCAAAGCCAGTTGCGTGTCCAGCAAATGGCTTTTTTGCGCCAGCACGTACACCGGCACCAAAGCACCGACCGCAGGCATCATCTTGGTGGACAACATCCACATCAAAATGTCTTTGGTGTGTTTGCTTTTGAAAAACGCCATCGCGTAAGCCGCAGGCGTGGCGATCAACATGCCCAGCAAGGTAGAGACCACGCTGGTGATGACCGAGTTCTTGGCATAGAGCAAATAATCGCTGCGCTCTTGCACCTCGTGGAAGTTTTCCAAGGTGGGCGTGAACAACCATTCGGGCGGGACGGCAATCGCTTGCAATTCGGTTTTGAAGGCGGTGAGCAGCAACCACCCGAGCGGGAAAAACAACAGCAAAGCCACCAACCATGCCGCGACCGTTCTCAGCCATTGCGTCAGGTTCAAAGGTGTGGGGTTTGGGATTGACATGGTCATGGGTCCAGGTTTTTGCCCACCAAGCGGATCAAAAACACCGCGGCGATGTTGGCCAACACCACGGCAAACAGCGCACCCGCTGACGCCACGCCCGCGTCGAAGTTCAACAAGGCTTGCTTGAAAATCAAAAACGCGATGTTGGTGCTCGCGTCGCCCGGCCCTCCGCCCGTGGTGGTGAAGATTTCGGCAAACACACTGAGCAGAAAAATCAATTCAATCATCACCACCACCGCCACCGAGCGTGACAAATGGGGCAAGTACAAATAGCGCAGTTGTTGGCCGTAATGTGCGCCATCCATGCGCGAGGCTTCCAATTGCTCACGGTCCATGCTTTGCAAGGCCGTGACAAATATCAAGGTCGCAAACGGCAGCCACTGCCAAGACACCATGATGACGATGGAGAACAGGGGCCAATCGGTCAGCCAGTCCACCGGGGTCGCGCCAAAGAACAACCACACTTGCGCCAGCACACCGTAAATCGGGTTCATCATCATGTTCTTCCACAGCAAGGCGTTCACGGTGGGCATGACAAAGAACGGGGAAATCAACAACACGCGCACCAGCGCGCGTCCGGCAAACGGCTCGTTGATCAACAAAGCGATCGCCACACCGAACACAACCGTGATGCCAATCACGCTGCCTAACAGCACCAAGGTGTTGCCTATCGCTGTGATGAATGAGGGGTCGGTGACAAAGTACTCAAAATTCGCCA
>CANGZG010000182.1 GCA_947458415.1 Comamonadaceae bacterium
ACAGAAAACCGGCAGTCACCAAAAACAGTCCGACCATGACCGCCGCGGTCAATACCGTGCGGGTGGTGATGGAAATGGTCCTGACGTTACCGGTCGGCCCTGATAGCCACATTAACTGCATGAGTCATCCTGAGGAAAAGCCCTTTAGAGAACAGGGATCGACATTCTATGCAGTTAGCTGAAGGGCGCAAAGCATTTACAACGGTAAAAAATCACATAAAGGACTGTATTTACCCTGAAAATAAATAATAAAGTATTTATTTGCTTCAAGAAAGATAGTGGCTCAGGAAAAAAATGCTGCCCAAGTTGGCGGCCCAAGCCCAAAAAAACCGGTTCAGCCCAAAAAACCAGAACACCAAAAAGTGAAACAAGAGTGCCACGCCCACAAACGCAGCGGTCCAAGTTGGGAAAACCAAGACCAACGGAAACAGCCCTTCCCACAAAATGAACGCCCAACTGCAAATCAACGCCACCCAAGGCCGACGAAACACGCTGTCATGCTTCAACGGCCCGTACAAGCCGCTGTTCAAAAAAACCGTCAAGGCCTGACCATTGCGCCACTCAGGTCGCTTGAGCTTGACCCAGCCAGAAACAAAATAAGAACTCAGGGTTTGAATGGCGATGTAGCCCAGGCCCGCCGACCAACCGGTTTGGGGGTCGGTCAAGGCCTCCACCACTTGGGCGATCAACAAACCTGTGGCGGTGACCAAGGTCATGAAGTCGCTGCCGCCATTGAAGGCCCCGCGCCAGCGAATCAGCAACAACACATTGCCCGCGAACAGCAACAGGGCAATGGCCAAATGGTTACCCACCAGCATCAGTGACAGCGCCGCCAAGGCCCGCAGCCACAACTGGCCTCGGTAAACCCAGGGTTGGTAAAGCCAGTCCAAGGCTTGCTTGAGCCACGCGGGTCGGTCGGGAATGTCGGCGCGTTGAACCTGCCAAGCCCATGCGCCGTGCGGATCGGTGCTGGCCGTGATGCGCGCATGCTCAAAACACTGCAACAGCACGCTGAAACCGCCCAGCAGTTCCACCCAGCGCACCACCATGTCACCCGAGATCAACATGGCATCGAAGGGCTGCGCAACACCGTGTCGCTGCTGATCAACCCATGGGGGCTTGGACGCTCAAGCCGCAATTCCAATTGACACATGCCCTGGTTGGCCTGTGCCATGTTCTGTCGAGCCATTTGTTGGGCATACCGGCACACCAGTTGGTAGCTGACCAAATGGCTGGCATCCGCGCCCTCGCCCAGCTCTTTGGTGTCGCTGGACAAATGGTCCACCAAGTTTTGCAAAGCCAAATCGCGGTTTCCCCAGGGGTTGTGAAACAGGCGCCAAACAGTGCGTGGCTGTCGCGGGTAAATCCATTGCCATTCACCCCACTCGCCATCGGCCGGTGCAAAGCGAACATACAAATGCGGCACGGGCCCGACCAAGTGATAGAACTGCCAATTGGGGAAAAATGCGCGCAACAAAAAAAACCAAGGGCCGCGCATGGTTTGCTGACGATAAAACATGCCGAAGCCAAGCAGCCCGAAGTACAGCACAAACAAGACCACCCATATATGCATCTGTCACCTTTGATCGCAGTTGCCTCGATTGTGCAGAATTTGTCAGCAGGCCGGCCAAACCGCCACCGCTGGCCCGAGCGTGTAAAGTCACAGTCTTTCAGGCGTGCTGATTGCACCGCCGCTCACGGATGCCTTATGAGTTCCCGAACTGCTGCCAAACATTTGTCTTTTGAAATCAAAAATGTGCATTTGCCTCTGATGTCTGTGCTGGTCAAATCAGCCGACTTGGCACTGCTGGGCAACGACTTACAACAACGGTTTGGTGACACGCCAGATTTTTTCGACAACGATCCGGTGTTGATTGATTTACAAAGCTGGGATTCGCAAGCAGGCCCGCTCGACATGAGCGAGCTGTTGCAATTGCTCAAACGCTTTCGCATGAATCCGGTGGCGCTTCGTGCCGCCAACGCGTCTCAAGAAGCGGCCGCCACCTTGGCGGGTCTGTTTGTCGCACAAGAGCTGCGCGCCATCCCTGGCAGTGCCGCTCAAGAGACGGTCCGTGAAGTGGTGCGTGAGGTGGAGGTGGTTCGAGAGGTGTCTGCGGCTTCCCCGAGCGCCATGGTCATCGACAAGCCCTTGCGCTCCGGCCAACACGTGTATGCCAAAGGTCGCGACTTGGTGGTGTTGGCCATGGTGAACCCAGGTGCTGAAATCATGGCCGATGGCCACATCCATGTGTACGCGCCGCTGCGCGGAAAAGCCATTGCAGGCGCCAAAGGCGATGCCACAGCCCGCATTTTCACCACCAGCCTCGAAGCTGAACTGGTGTCTATCGCTGGCGTCTACCGTACCAGCGAGACGGCCTTGCCCAAGGATGTGTTGGGCAAACCCGCGCAAGTTTGGCTGGCCGATGACAAGCTGCAAATGCGGGGCTTGTAAACTCGACAGGTTCAGCGAAGTGTCAGGCACTGCCCGACACCGACTCGCGGTTGTTTTCTTTTACTGGGATTTTTTTCAATGACAAAAATAGTCGTCGTGACATCGGGCAAAGGCGGGGTTGGCAAAACCACGACCAGCGCGAGTTTTGCATCCGGGTTGGCATTGCGTGGCCACAAAACCGTGGTGATCGATTTTGATGTGGGCTTGCGCAACCTGGACTTGATCATGGGCTGCGAGCGTCGCGTGGTGTACGACTTTGTCAATGTGATCAACGGTGAAGCCACCCTCAACCAAGCGCTGATCAAAGACAAGCATTCCGACCATTTGTACGTGTTGGCGGCTTCGCAAACCCGCGACAAAGAAGCGCTGACACAAGATGGTGTCGAGCGCGTGTTGCGCGAGTTGGCCGGCATGGACTTTGAATTCATCGTTTGTGATTCGCCTGCGGGCATCGAGACCGGTGCCATGATGGCCATGCACTTCGCTGACGAAGCGGTGGTGGTCACCAACCCTGAAGTGTCATCGGTGCGTGATTCAGATCGCATCTTGGGCATGCTCGGCAGCAAAACGTTGCGCGCCATCCAAGGGCAAGAGCCAATCAAAGAACATTTGCTGATCACCCGTTACAACCCCAGCCGCGTTCAAGAAGGGCAAATGTTGTCCTTGGAAGACATCCAAGACATCTTGCGCATCCCGCTGATTGGCGTCATTCCCGAGTCAGAAGATGTGTTGCAAGCCTCGAACCAAGGCGTGCCTGCGGTGTTGCTGGAAAAAAGCGATGTCGCCGAAGCCTACAAAGATGTGGTCGACCGCTTCCTTGGCAAAGACATTCCATTGCGCTTCACCGAAGCCGTCAAGCCTGGACTGCTGCAACGCGTCTTTGGCCGGAGATAAGCCACATGTCTTTGTTGTCACTCTTTTTAGGCGAAAAGAAAAAAACCGCCAGCGTCGCCAAAGAGCGATTGCAAATCATCCTGGCCCACGAGCGTTCAGGCAAATCCGCGCATCAACCAGATTACTTGCCGGATTTACAGCGCGACTTGATTGCCGTTTTGTCCAAATACGTCAACATCAATCCAAGCGACATCAAGGTCAACTTGGAGCGCCAAGACAACCTCGAAGTGCTCGAGGTCAAAATAGAGTTGCCTGACGCACGCTGACCTGTTGCCAGTCAGCGTGTGGTCGCTCACTTAGGCAGTTTGCCGCCGCTTTTCAAGCACTCATCCACCGTTTTGAATTCGGTGAATTTTTTGGTGCGCTCATAGCTGGGGCTTTTGCTGTCGTGGCAAATGCCACTGTCAGATTTCTTGACGATTGACGCCGCGGCTGCAGCCGCCTGGCCTGCGGGCGCTTTGCCACCACTCTTCACACATTCATCCATGCTGTTGAAGGCGGTGAACTTCTTGGTGTTGGCAAATGAGGGGCTGGATTTGTCGTGACAAATGCCGTTGTCAGACTTCTTCACGGCCGGCTCAGCGGCCTTGTCCGCTGCCCAAAGGAAAGGCATCCCCGCCAGCAACACCGCACACCAACCCATGCGAATACATCTTGTGTTCATCTTGCGCTCCTGTGAAAGTTGGCCGCATCTTAAGCGAGTGCCGCTGATTTTTTATGTCAACGGAGGCTGGTTCAGCGCTGCTCGACGGGTCAACCAACCGCTTGTCTTCCCCCTCTTCGCGACCCCTTGGCGAAATGACTACTTTAAATTTAAT
>CANGZG010000183.1 GCA_947458415.1 Comamonadaceae bacterium
CATTCAATGGCAAAATAAACCTTTCTGGTTTTTGTCTGAAGTAACTCATTTTTCGTTAACTCAAAAGGTCATCCATGGCACCCATACTTCAATCTCTCTACAAAACATTGCTCGCTGGCTTGGTGTTGCTGGTCATTGTTTTATTCGTCACCACCTCAATCACAGGCAACCCCATCCAATTCAGCCATGCTTGGGGCAGTTTTGTGATGCGATGGTTACACGTCGCATCAGGCGTGATGTGGATTGGCTTGCTTTGGTATTTCAACTTTGTGCAAATCCCGTCCATGCCTAGCATTCCTGATGAGCAAAAACCGGCCATCAGCAAAGTGATTGCACCAACCGCTTTGTTCTGGTTCCGTTATGCAGCACTGGCCACGGTCATCACGGGTCTGTTGGTGGCTTGGATGCAAGGCTACATCGTCAGCGCGTTGACCTTGCAACCTGGCGTGGTCGCCATAGGTTTGGGCATGTGGATCGCCTTGGTGATGGCCTTCAACGTCTGGTTCATCATTTGGCCTAACCAGAAAAAAGCATTGGGCATCGTGGCCGTGGAAGCACCCGAAAAAGCCAAAGCAGCCAGAACCGCCATGCTCACCTCACGCATCAACACCTTGCTCTCGATCACCATGCTTTACATGATGGTTGCTCAACAAAACGCTGCCCTGTAAAAAGCACAAGAGAATTGAAAACCGCTCTCGATGAGCGCATCACTTTGAAAGTTGGTGTCACACCCAAAATCAAAAGTAATGCCGTCGGAGCGGTTTTTATTTTTCAGTGTCAGAGGTGACTTCAATCTGCGTCTCTTTTTGCTTTTCTCGTTTCAATTTTTCAAACTTCAACTCGCGCAATTGAAAGTAAGCAAAAACAAATACCAGTAAAAAAACACCCAGCTCGATCCAAATTCCCAAGACGGTCTCCTAGGCGAGAGATGTTGCCCATACTCTCAGGTTAGCCAATACTATGTTGATCACCTGCAACATCAGCAAAACCACCAATATTGAAATATCAATTCCAGCAACAGGTGGAATGACTTTTCTGACGGGAGACAAAACAGGTCGGGTTAGCCGGTCTAAAAAATTTTGAATTTCGGGATTGCTGGAAATCCAGCTCAACAAAGCAAAGACAATCAACAAACCTGTCATGCCACTGATGCCTGCACTGGCCAACTCAAAAACAGACAAGGTCAACGCGTGTGAAACAGAGAAATCACCCGCAAGCAGCAAAGATTGAAGGACAACACCTGCAAATTGAACAAGAAAAGCAGACACAAAACATGCCAAATCAAAATGGGATGACTTTGGCAAGACTCTTCTTAATGGCAAAACTGACCAGTCCGTGAGCTGGTAAATGAACTGACTGAAGTGACCAAGGCTTTGCGTCATGTTCAGTTTGATGAACAAACAGTACCAGCGGAACAGAAACAAAGCCACCCAAAAAGAAATCGCTGTCTTGATCAGCAACAGCGCAATTTGGGTGAACATATATCAAGCAGCCAGAGCGACTTTTTCCTTCAAACCCAATTGGTCAAGTACAGAAGACAAATGTCCAAGACTTCGGTCAATGTGGTGCAATTTTTCGAGCCCGAACAAACCGATCCTGAAAGTCATGAAATCAGCTGGTTCGTCACATTGAAGGGGTACGCCAGCAGCGGTTTGCAATCCAAGCGCCAAGAATTTTTTGCTGTTTTGGATATCTGGATCATTGGTGTAACTGACCACGACGCCGGGTGCCTTGAAGCCGTTCGCTGCCACGCTGACAATGCCTCTGCTTTCAAGCAGATTCCTGACGCGGGCACCCAATTCAATTTGCTCCTGGCGCACTTTGTCAAACCCATAAGCTTGGGTTTCTTGCATCACTTCTCGCAAACGGGTCAATGCATCTGTGGGCATGGTCGTATGGTAGGAATGCGATCCATTCTCATAAGTTTCCATGATTTGAAGCCACTTTTTCAAATCACACGCAAAACTGGAACTTTGTGTGCCATCAATGGCAGCACGCGCACGCTGGCTCAACATCACCATGGCACAGCAAGGTGACCCGCTCCACCCTTTTTGTGGGGCGCTGACCAACACGTCGACGCCAGTTGCTTTCATGTCCACCCACATGGCACCAGAGGCAATGCAATCAAGCACAAAAAGCCCGCCATAAGCATGAACGGCATCAGAGACTTTTTTCAAATAATCGTCAGGCAAGATCATGCCTGCAGAGGTTTCCACGTGGGGTGCAAACACAACCAAAGGTTTTTCTTTGGTAATGGTTTGGACCACTTGGTCAATGGGGCAAGGCGCCCACGGTGACTGCTTGTCATTTGTCAAAGGCTTGGCTTTGAGCACAATGGATTCAGACGGGATGTTGCCCATGTCGAAAATTTGGGACCAACGGTAACTGAACCAACCATTCCTGATCACCAAAACTTTTTTCCCGGTGGCAAACTGCCTCGCTACAGACTCCATGCCAAACGTACCACTGCCTGGCACCAAAACCGACGAGTGGGCTTGGTAAACTTCTTTGAGGATTTTAGAAATGTCTTTCATCACGCCTTGAAAGCGTTGAGACATGTGATTCAGGGCCCGGTCTGTGTAAACAACGGAAAATTCAAGCAAGCCGTCAGGGTCAATCTCAGGAAGAAGTCCAGGCATGAAATTACTCCGGTGGATGTCAATCAATGGGGTGGCTGATGGGGCTCGAACCCACGACAACAGGAATCACAATCCTGGACTCTACCAACTGAGCTACAGCCACCGCTAAACCATTATAACTATCAAAAAAACTTGCGCCTCAATGGTTATTTATTTTGCTTTGCGCCATTGGGAGGGGGTTCTTTGAAAGTCACTTTCAATATGTCCTTCAAATAACTGAAGTAAGCCAAGTTCTCAGCGGTCGACCACGATTTGACAAACCGCTGCCTGAGTTCAGGCGTCTTGGTGGGGTTCATCGCTGAGGCCAGCATTTTGTTGACTTTCACGATGCCATAACCTTTGGCACCCAAGTCCACCCCCATCATCACAGGAAGCTTGTCTGGATTGGCTCGCATGGCCTCGTCTACCAAATTGCCGGGCAATTTCAAATTTTGATCCCTGCTCAAAGCGACAGCCGCTTGAAGTTGTGCTTTTTCTGGAGAGGCCTTCCACAGCGCCAATTTGGCTGCGCCATCTTTTTTGGCCAAAGTCAGGGCCTTTTCATTGAGCACGGTTTGAACCAGCATGGGCTTGACTTCTTCCAAGCTCAAATAGGTGGCAGGGTAATATTTGGTCACCCGAACAGAAAGCAATGTGTTCGGTGCGATTTCAATGGCTTCTGAATTTCTGAGACTTTTGATGCTTTCCGAAGAAAAAACGGTTTTCATCACATTGGGGTTGGCCCAAGGCGTCTTTGGGTCAGCATTGCTTTCATTGGACACAGCGGATGCGGTTTGAATGTCCAACTTGAGCTTTTGTGCTACCGATTTGTAACTGTCAGATTGTTCGTAAACCATGTTGGTGAACTGCTCTGCAATCTCGGCGTATTTTTTTTGTGCCAATTGCTTTTTCAACTCGACCTCTAAGCTGGCACGCATTTGGGCAAAGTTGGCTGAACTTGCAGATTTAATGTCTGTGAGTTGGATGATGTGGAATCCAAAATCTGATTGAACCAATCCACTGATCTCACCCTTTTTCAAATTGAATGCCGCGTCCTCAAATGGTTTGACCATGGCGCCACGGGCAAAGAAACCCAGGTCACCTCCACTCTCAGCAGAACCAGGGTCTTGAGAATTTTTCTTTGCGATGTCTGCAAACTGAGCGGGAGACTTCTTCACAGCGTCGAGGATGGACAAGGCTTTTTCCTTCGCTTTGGCCTTGTCAGCGTCATTCAGTTCTTTGGGCGCATTCAACAAGATGTGGCTGGCGCGACGCTCTTCTTTGGCAGCAAGGTTGCTTTGATTTTGGTCAAAGTAAGCCTTCAATTCAGCCTCACTGACTGAGACTGTTTTTTCAATCGATTCCTGACTCAGGACAACGAATTCGATATCGACTGTTTCCAAAGACTTGTAGTCTTCTTTGCGAGCAATGAAGTATTTCTCTACTTCTTCGTCGGTCGGCTTGGCATCAGCCAAATAATCAGACGCTGAGAAAATCGCTATTTGCACTTCCCTTTGCTGATAAAAAGCATCCA
>CANGZG010000184.1 GCA_947458415.1 Comamonadaceae bacterium
AATTACAAAGCCGAAGAGCTGGACTTCAAAGCCATGCTCAAGGAAACCAGTCGCGAATACATCTCTGCGACCCATGCCAAACATTACGCCGCCTTGGAAGAGCAACCCGACGATGGCAAACGCTTTCGCGTGCCATTCAACAGCTCTTTTGACGGCAACACCGTGGAAATCAGTGTCGAGCAAGCCCAATTCGGTCAAGCCGCCGCTGAATACCAAACCACTTTGAATTTTCTGGAAAACCGCATCAGCGGTATCCGCAAAGCCTTGAAAGGGGAGTGATAAACCATGAGAACACTTGACAGTGTGTTTGGCATTGCCGGCACCGCCCTCAATTCACAACTGGTGCGCATGAACACCACGGCATCGAACTTGGCCAATGCTTCGACGGTGGCCAAAACCGAAGGCGAGGCGTTTCGCGCCAAACGCCCGGTGTTCAAAGCCTTGGTCAAAGACGAATTCACTAACGCTGGTTTCCCTTATTTGGGTGGCGTGAAAGTCGACCAAGTGATCGACGACCCGACACCGATTCGCAGCATTTACGACCCGGGCAACCCCTCAGCCGATGAAAAAGGCTATGTCTATTTGTCGAATGTGAACGAGATGCAAGAGATGGTCGAAATGATGGCCGCATCCCGCTCTTACCAAAACAACGTTGAAGTGGTGAACACCGCTCGTCAATTGATGATGCGCACCCTCGATATCACCAAATCCTGATCCTTGAAAGCAGATTGACATGGCCACTTCCACCACAGCCAGAGCGCCTTTGCCCAGCGGCATCGTCAGTTACGAAGAATATGTCGCGAAGAACAAAGTCAAAGCGCCGTCCAACACCATGGACCAAGGTGCATTTTTGACCTTGTTCACCACGCAATTGAAAAACCAGAACCCGTTGGATCCGGTGAAAAACGAGGCGTTCGTGGCTCAATTGGCGCAGTTCTCCCAACTCGAGGCCACCAGCTCAATGAAGAACAGCATGGAAACCATGGTCAAGAGTTTGGAAGGCGACAAGATGCTGGCGGGTGCCGCCATGATTGGCCGACGCGTGGCTGTGCCCAATGGCCCTTTGATGCTGCTGGGCGGACAACCCGTCGAAGCCAACGTCGATTTGCCCACGGGCGCAGACGGCGTGCAAATGAAGGTCTTTGACGAAAAAGGTCAATTGATTCGCAAACAAATTTTTGGCTCGCAACCGATTGGCCCCATGCGTTTGAGCTGGGACGGCTACAACGACAGCGGTGCGGCCATGCCCGATGGCAGCTACACCATGCAGGTGCTGGCCAGCAGCATGGGCAAAGCCTTGCAGCCCACCGTCAACACCTTGTCCACGGTGCGCAGTGTGTCCAACGCAGGCACGGGCGACAACACCTGGTTACTCGAAGTTGACGGCGGCAAGAGCGTCAACATGGCCGACGTCAAGCGCATCGCTTACTGATCAAACCCACACAGCACATACAACGGAGTTAACACATGTCATTTTTTACCTCACTCACCGGTTTGAATGCAGCCACCGCGCAATTGGGCGTGACATCGAACAACATTGCCAACGCGAGTACCGTGGGTTTCAAACGCAGCCGCGCCGACTTCGGCGACATTTTTGCGACATCGCCTTTGCAAAAAGCGACGTCAACCATCGGTCAAGGTGTGTCGCTCAAACGCGTGACGCAAGAGTTTGGTCAGGGCAACATGAACTTCTCGTCCAACACCTTGGACTTGGCGATTTCCGGTGACGGTTTTTTCCCGCTGAAATCAGCCGACGGCTTTCAGGACATCTTCACGCGTAACGGCTCGTTCATGATGAACGACCAGTACAACGTGGTGAACTCAGCCGGACAGCGTTTGATGGCGGCGTCAGTGGACTCGACCGGTAAAGCCAATTTGAACGACTTGAACGTGTTGACCATTCCGCAAAAAACCACCGGCATGGCCAAAGAAACTTCGCTGGTGCAATTGGGATTGAACTTTCCTGCTGACGCGCAGGTGGTCACCAAGGCCTTCAGCCGCAACGACCCCGCCACTTACAACAAAAGCACCGCTTTGACGGTGTATGACAAGGGTGGTAATGGTTACTTGGCTACCGTCTATTACGCCAAAACACAAAACGCCAGCCAAGCTGACCCCAACAACAAATGGCAAACCTATGTGTATGTGGGTGATACGTTGGTTGCGGCCGCTTTGCAGCAAGCCACCGACTCCACCACCGGCGAAAAACTGTATGTGAATAAATACGGTCAGTTAAAGCCCGAGAGCGAGGTGAGCGACTTGTTGGTGAACTCTAAGACACAGAAGTTCTCGCTCAACCAACTGACCGACCAACGCGCTTCAGAGCCTGCCATGGTCACTGGCGGTTTGGCCCCCCATTTGAGTACCTTGGAAGGTATCAATTTCAAAAACTTGCAAAAATCTCAGTTGACCAATTTGTTCAATTTGGATGTGGATGGCACCGGTTTACCCGTTGATGTGGGCCTAGAGCACTTGGCTGGTAAAAGCTTGACTTTGTCAGGCACTGAAATTGCCAAAGAGTTGACCAACGTTATCAACCGAAAATTTGGTGACGAGCGCTTTTTCAACTTTGCGGGCCAACAAAACTTTGCCATTTCCTCTACCAATTCTGAAGGCACGCTGACTGAAAACCGCATGGTCCAGCTCGACGCCACCGACATGACGTACGAAGAGGTGGTCAACAAAATCAATGACCAACTCAATGGCAGCAGCAATGTGTTGTCGAATATTGCGTTCAGTAGCACCCCCACTGCCAGCGAATTCAAAGGCTACAGCTTCACCTTGGGCACTGGCGTCAATGCGGTCACTGTGTCTGGCGAACTGACCTTGAAAGATCCCCTCAGCACCAAGCCCATGGAAGACTTGGCCACCAATATGCAAGACCGGATTCAGTTGGACCTGGTTCAGCGCTTTGGCTACAGTAGCGATGCGGCTTCTAAAGTCACTGTGAATGTGCAAAACGGCAACGAAATCCGTTTGACCAGCGGCGACGGGGTGGAGGTGTCGGGTTTAGGTCTGACCACCGTCAGTTCGGGCTCGCCAGTGACGATTTCCAACAGCTATTCCTCTGGCCCCATCGCGACGGGTGCTGCGGGCAAGTTCACCAAGCTGAACATGAAGATCGGTGCCACCCAAATCACTGACATGGATATCTCCAAGATGGACTCGACCACCCTCGAGGCTTTTTCTAAGGAGCTCAAAAGCAATATTCAAACGGAGTTGACTGCCTCAGGTTGGTCGACTTTCCAAGCAAGTTTGGTGGATGTCAAAGTCAATGATGCCGCAACTGGCTTCACCATCACCGATGGCACGGGCCACCAAATCACACAATTCAGTATCACCCCCGCAGCCAACCCTTCTTCGCCCATTACCGGTTCTGCGGCTGGTTCAACCTTGGCTTTAGATAACGTTGGATTTGCGGATGCACCGTTTGGCAGCGAAAACCTGCTGAACCACTTCAAAGACTTCACCGTCAACTTGACCACACCGGCCGGCCTGAAGCTGACCAAGACCATCACCATGGCCAGTATTTTGGTCACCGATGCAGCCACTGTACCCCCCAAACTGACCAATTTTGACCCGACCGACCCCATCAACGGCCCAGACCAGTTGACCGCCTTGGCTGGCTATATGAATGCCGCCGTCAACGTCAACACCGGTTGGACCAACACCTCTGTCACACCGAACACCACCGTCAACCGTGTACTCACCGGTACTGACGCCTTGAACTTGACTTGGGAGCCCGATACCAGTGGTTTTACTCTCTCAACGGGTGCGACCAGCGGCACCTATGTGTCGGGGCTGTCTCTGGGTATAAACACCACGGACGCCACTTTCGGTAAATTCCTCACCAAGGGCGGCTCAACCAGCATCGTGGCCCCTACATTGGACTCCAGCGGCACAGTGACTGCAGGCGGTTCTTTCACCTTGTCTAACGTCAGCTTTCCGCTGTCCACCGAAGCCAAAGGTGACGAGTTCGAGTCCTTTAGTTTTACTATCGGTGGTAAGACTTACCCCACCACGGGCGTCATTACCTTGGATACGCTGACCCTGAGCAGCTCGCCCATGACCGATTTGGCCGTGGCCTTGCAAACCAAGATCCGCGCAACTTTGAAATCCAG
>CANGZG010000185.1 GCA_947458415.1 Comamonadaceae bacterium
ACCCGGCCGTGCTCAATGTCACCGGCTTCACCGGCAACAGCCAACGCAACGCCGCGCAAATGTTCATGACTTTGAAACCACGCCATGAGCGTGACGCGAGCGCAGACGAAGTGGTCAAGCGATTGCGCGCGAAATTGTCCAAAGAACCGGGCGCACGTTTGTTCATGACGCCTGTGCAGGATTTGCGCATCGGTGCTCGCGCAGGCGGTTCACAATTTGAATACACCATCAAGGCCGATGAATTGGCGCAGTTGCGTGAATGGGAACCCAAGATCCGGCGAGCATTGGCCAAGCTCAAAGAACTTGAAGACATCAACAATGACTACGAGGACCGTGGTTTGCAAACCTCCATCGTCATCGACCGTGATGCGCTGGCCCGTTTGGGGTTGACCATGCGTGATGTCGATGCCACCTTGGCCAATGCGTATTCACAACGACAAGTGAGCACCATTTACAACCCGCTCAACCAATACCGGGTGGTGTTGGAGTTGGGCTCGAGTTATTTGCAAAACCCGTCCTCGCTGGACCAGTTGAACGTCATCAACAGCAGGGGGCAAGCCGTGCCTTTGCGCTCTTTCGCGCAGGTGGTGATGACGGGCGCTGCTTTGTCCGTGTCGCATGATGCCGGTGTGCCGTCGGACACGTTCAGTTTCAGTTTGGCGCCCGGGGTGAGTTTGTCGCAAGCCACCGAGGCCATCCACGGCACCGTGGCGCAATTGCATTTGCCTGTGTCGGTGCGAGGCGGGTTTGCTGGCACCGCCAACGCGTTTGAAAAATCGCTGAAAACCCAACCCTTGTTGTTGCTGGCCGCGTTGCTCACTTTGTACTTGGTGCTGGGTGTGTTGTATGAAAGTTTGTTGCACCCCTTGACCATTTTGTCGAGTTTGCCGTCGGCTGGGGTAGGGGCGTTGTTGACGCTGACTTGGTTTGACATGGAGTTCAGTGTGATTGCCATGATCGGTGTGATTTTGTTGATTGGCATCGTCAAGAAAAACGCCATCTTGATGATCGATGTCGCACTGCAAACCCAACGCCGGGGCCGCAGTGCCGCGCAGTCGATTTTCATGGCAGCGCAATCGCGCTTGCGACCGATTTTGATGACCACGGTGGCGGCCATGTTGGGTGCCATTCCGCTGGCCTTGGCTGGTGGCGTGGGTGCAGAAATGCGTCAACCCTTGGGCTTGTCCGTGTTGGGTGGTTTGGTGTTGAGCCAGTTGCTCACGCTCTACACGACCCCGATTGTGTTTGTCGGGCTTGAACACGCCAAGGCTTGGACAGGTGGACTTCTTGGGCGAGGTGCGCGCAGGCACAATCCATCAACGATGAATGGAACTGTTGCATGAACCGCTTTACCCGTTATGCATGGATCGGGTTGACAGCCCTGTGGCTCAGTGGGTGCAGTGGGTTGTTCAAACCTGCCAAATTGCCACCTGCGCCGCCGATGCCTGAAATGCAGCAAACCGAGTTGCCTGCGAACAGCATCGACCCTGATTGGTGGACGTTGTTCAACGATCCCGTGCTCAACGGTTTGCAATCGCAAATGGCATCGGGCAACTTGAACATGCAATTGTTGGCCGCACGTGTTCGACAAGCCCAAGCCACACTGGCGTCGGCGCAAAGCAGTTTCATGCCCACCGCGTCCGTCAACACCGGTGTCAGTCGGGCGCAAGCGACAGGCGGCAGCCCAGCCAATGCGGTCAGTGTCACCGCGCCGGTGAGTTGGGAATGGGATGTTTGGGGCAGGCTGGATGCCACAGCCAGCGCGGCGCAGGCAGGCGTGCAGGCCAGCCGCGAAGACTTGGCTTTGGCGCGTTTGTCAGCACAAGCGGGATTGGTGCAAACCTATGTGGCAATCCGCACAGCCGAGCAACAAGCGGCGGTGTTACAGCAAGCGCTGACGGCCTATGAACGCGCTTTGCAATTGACACGTTACCGCTATGAAGCGGGCGTGGTGTCGGCATCGGATGTCACGCAAGCGCAGTTACAAGTCAGCAGCACACAGGCCCAGTTGATTGAGGTCAACAGCAGCCGCACCCAGTTGCTGCATTCAGTGGATGTGCTGTTGGGACAAGCCCCTGGCCAATTGCAATTGCCGACGGCGGCGGCATTGCCGCAGGTGCCTGAATTGCCCGAGGTGGTGGCGGGTTCGTTGCTGCAACGTCGCCCTGATGTGCGTGCAGCGCAACAACGCGTGTTGTCAGCGCAAGCCAACGCAGGTGCGGCCCAAGCCGCCTTTTTTCCCAGCCTGAGCTTCACGGCCACAGCCGGTTACAGCAACAACAGCTTGGGCAATTTGTTCAGCGCATCGAACTTGTTGTGGTCCATGGGTCCCAGCTTGGCGTTGAACCTGTTGGACGGTGGCAAACGAAAAGCGGTGGCGGCCGAGGCATTGGCCGCGCTCGATGCCGCTGGCATCGCTTACAAGCAAACCGTGTTGCAAGGGTTGCAAGAGGTGCAGGACAACTTGGTGGCCGCTTACCAACTGCAATTGCAAGCACAGGCACAAGCGCAGGCAGTGCAAGCGGCACAACGCAATGTGGCCATCACCGAAGCGCAATATGCCGCTGGCACGGTCAGTTATTTGAACGTGGTGACAGCGCAAACCGCGGCCTTGTCGGCCGAACGCAGTTTGTTGGACATGCAAAGTCGTCGCGTGTTGGCGGTCACCCAGTTGATGAAGAACTTGGCTGGCCGGTTGTGAACCATGGCGCCTTCAATGTCGGCGGTTTTCCAGCGCGACAGCGATCGCTTTGACGCGGGCTTGTTCGATGCGCTTGCCCACTTCCATGCCGTTCAAGCCTTGTTGCATGGCCAGTGTGGACAACGCAGCCGTGTCCACAGACAAGGCCGCATCCAACATGGCTTGCAAATGGGCTGTCTGCGGATAGTCGCGTTGCTGTAAACCCAAGCGGCCCCTGGCATCGGATTCACAAGCCAATAAGGTGAGCGCAAACCGTTCGGGTCGACGGATCGCATCGCAACGCACCAGCAACCGCAACAATGCCTCTGCACCCAGCGACATCGCCCCATGCACATGGCCATGTTCACGCGCCACCACGTCGGCCAATTCACGGCAATGCACAGGCACACGAAGACGCTCACTCAAACCGCGCAACAATGTCACACTGCGTCCTTCGTGCCCGATGTGGCGCGGCAACAGCGCCTTGGCTGTCGTGCCTTTGCCCAAATCGTGGCAGAGCGCCGCAAAACGCACCTCCAATGGCGCATTCACGCGCGCGGTTTCATCCAGCACCATTTCCAGGTGCACACCGGTGTCGATCTCGGGATGGTGCTCAACGGGTTGAGGCATGCCATACAAGCGGTGCACTTCAGGCAACAACACACTCAATGCACCTGACTCGCGCAACACATTCAACATGCGCGAGGGCTTGCTCGCCATCAAGCCTTTGGCCAATTCTTGCCATACCCGTTCGCTGACCAGTGCATCCACTTCACCGGCTTGCACCATGTCTTGCATCAATGCCATGGTGGACGGGGCCACTGAAAAATCGGGGAAGCGCGCGGCGAGTCGGGCCACACGCAGTATGCGCACCGGGTCTTCACGAAAGGCATCGGTGACATGGCGCAAGACTTTGTGTTGCAAATCTTGTTGGCCCCCAAACGGATCAATCAGGTGGCCGTCGTCGGCTTGGGCCATGGCGTTGATGGTCAAGTCGCGCCGCGCCAAGTCTTCTTCCAATGTGACTTCAGGCGACGTGTGCACCACGAACCCTTTGTAGCCGGGGGCGGTTTTGCGCTCGGTGCGCGCCAAGGCATGTTCTTCGTGCGTGTGTGGGTGCAGGAACACCGGGAAATCTTTGCCTACTGGCGTGAAGCCCATGGCAACCATTGCGTCGGGTGTGCTGCCGACCACCACCCAATCGCGGTCAGCACCTGCGATGCCCAACATGGCATCTCGCACTGCGCCACCAACGAGGTAGGTTTTCAAGGGCTACACCTGAGGCTGGAGCGCGAACACGCTGTCGAGCCTGGCCGCGACTGGGACGCCCAACGCCGACAAGCCAGGTGCATGGCCATTGGCGATGTTGTCA
>CANGZG010000186.1 GCA_947458415.1 Comamonadaceae bacterium
AAACGTGTCATGGACATGAACGACCGTGCATTGCGTCAAATGGTCGTGGGACTGGGCGGTACTGCCAACAGCGTGCCGCGTGAAGATGGTTTTGACATTGTGGTGGCCTCTGAAGTGATGGCCATTTTTTGTTTGGCGACCAGTTTGTCGGATTTGAAGCATCGATTGGGTCGCATTGTCGTCGCCTACAACACCGATGGTGCCCCTGTGTTGGCAAGTGACTTGCAAGCACACGGCGCGATGGCGGCGTTGTTGAAAGATGCATTGGCTCCCAACATTGCCCAAACGCTGGAAAACAACCTGGCGTTCATCCACGGCGGACCGTTTGCCAACATTGCACACGGTTGCAATTCGGTGATTGCCACCGCAACCGCCAGCAAACTGGCCGATTACGTGGTCACCGAAGCCGGTTTTGGTGCAGATTTGGGTGCAGAAAAATTCATTGACATCAAATGCAGAAAGTCCGGCTTGCAGCCATCGGCGGTGGTTTTGGTAGCGACCGTCAGAGCGTTGAAATACCACGGTGGTGTCGCGGTCAAAGAGTTGGCTGCTGAAAATTTACCGGCGCTTGAAAAAGGCATGGTCAATTTGCAAAAGCATTTGCACAACATCCGAACCCACTATGGTTTGCCATGCGTGGTGGCCATCAACCACCGCACCGAAGACACGGCAGCTGAAATAGCTTTGCTGGAAAAAGCGTGTGCGCAATACGGTGCCAAAGTGGTGGTTGCCAAGCACTGGGCCCACGGCGGCGCAGGGGCAGTCGACTTGGCAAATGTGGTGGTGGATTTGTGTGAACAACCCAATCAGTTTCAATTTGTCTACGACGAAAAAGACAGCTTGTGGAACAAGGCCAACACGGTGGCGCAAAAAATTTATGGCGCGCAAGGCATTTCAGCCGATGCCAAAGCGAAAAATCTGATTGATAAATTGCAAGAGCAGGGATATGGCCATTACCCTATTTGCATCGCGAAAACCCAATATTCATTCTCTACCGATGCAAAATCTTTGGGTGCGCCAACCGGCCACACTTTGCACATCAGGGAAGTGCGCTTGGCCGCAGGGGCGGAGTTTGTGGTGATGGTGTGTGGCGATGTCATGACCATGCCGGGCTTGCCCAAATTGCCGTCGGCGCATGCGATTGACATTGACGACGCTGGAAACATTGTGGGTTTGTTTTAAAGGTGTATATGACTTTGCCAAAAAAATGGGTGTGGGTAGCCACCGTGGTTTGTGCAGCCTTGGTGAGCGGGTTGACCGTGCCCCTGCCTGCGTTGTCTGGTAACGACGACAAAGCGTTGATCAGTCAAGCCAACGCCTTGTTCAAACCGTTGCCCGCGTCCGATGCGCTTGAGCGCAACGAGCTCACACCGTTGCGTGTCGCCTTGGGCAAAGCACTTTTTTACGAAACCAGGGTGTCATCGGACGGCAGACTCGGCTGTGTCACATGCCATAACGCGGCCTACCATGGCGCAGATGCGTTGGCATTGTCAGTGGGCGTGCATGGCAAGGTGCTTCCTCGCAATGCCCCCACGGTTTTCAATACATCGTTGTTGGTGGCCCAGCATTACGGCGGTAACCGAGCCACGGTCGAGGAACAAGCTTATAAAGCATTGTTAAGCCCATTGGCTTATGGCAACACCAGCAACGAGCAAGTGGAAGCCAAACTCACCAAGTTGGGTTACGCGCCGCTGTTCAAAGCGGCTTATCCCACGGATGCCAAGCCAGTCAGTGTCGACAATTGGAGCAAGGCCATTGGTGCGTTTGAAAGAACACTTTTGACCCCTGCACCGTTTGACCGTTTCTTGAAAGGTGACGCGCAAGCCTTGTCTGCATCTGCCAAGCTGGGTCTGGCGAAATTCATCAGCACCGGATGTGCGGGTTGCCACAGCGGCGCTACCGTTGGTGGTCAAACTTACCAAAAATTTGGCATCACGCAAGATTACTGGCAGGTCACGGGCAGCACACCCAAAGATGCATTCAAAGGCTATGACAAGGGCCGATTCCATGACACCAAGAACGAAGCTGACGCGTTCATCTTCAAGGTGCCACAACTGCGTAACGTGGCGGTCACGGCTCCGTTCTTTCATGACGGATCAGTCGAGACATTGCCCCAAGCAGTCAAAGTCATGGCACAACTGCAATTGGGCAAACAGCTGTCTGACGAGGATGTGTCTCAGATCGTCAGCTTCCTCGAATCATTGACCGGTGACATACCTCCGGACTTTGCCCAAGTCCCGCGTCTGCCTGCGGCGCCCAACTGATTCTTCGTGACGGCCGGACGCTTTCACAATGGGGTCAGGTCTTGGTCAAGGCTGTGGCTGTTTGTCATTGGCTTTTGTTTTCATGCGGTTGCGTTGGCAGAGTGGTCTTACTTTTCCAATTTGGATGGCGACACGGTCTTGATTGACAGGTCCACCTTGGTGCAAAACAAAAACAGAAATTCCACCATTTGGATGCTGACCAATTACGGATCGCCCACCGCACAAGATGTGTTGTCTGTTGCCAAGTGGATCGAATTCGACTGCGACCGCAGCCGCTACCGTTACCGCGCGGTGTATGGCTATGAAGGACAAATGCAAACCGGCGCGAAATTGATCAACATCACCAAATACACTGATTGGGACGTAGTCAAATACGGCACTGTGTTAAAAAACATTCAACTCATCGCCTGCTTGCGCGGGCCTTTGCTCAGATAACAAGACGCATCACATGGACATGCAATTTGTAGAAACTTCTTTGCTTCGCATCGGTTACAGGGAATGGAATCCCCAAGCCAGTCAAACCATTGTGTTGGTCCATGGGTGGCCAGACAGCATTCGTTGTTGGCATCATGTGGTGCCTGAATTGGTCCAAGCAGGTTACAGGGTGGTTGCGCCCGCCTTGCGTGGGTTCCTGCCGACCACTTTTTTGTCTGACAACACATTGCGAACCGGACAGTTGTCGGCCTTGGGGCGCGACATGGTGGAGTTTGTGCAGGCGTTAAAACTCAACCAACCAGTGTTGGTCGGCCACGATTGGGGCGCGCGTGCCGTGGCCAATGCCTGTGGCTTGATGCCGGGCATTGCCAGTCACATGGTTTTGATTTCGGTAGGGTACGGCACCAACGACCCTTCGCAGTCACTCAGCATGGAGCAAACCCAACTGTATTGGTACCACTGGTTCATGGCCACCGAACGCGGTAAACGCACGGTCAGGGCCGAAGGCAAGGCATTTGCCCAACGCATGTGGGACACCTGGGCACCCACTGGCTGGTATTTGCCAGATGAGTTCGAACAAACTGCGATGGCGTTCAACACCTCTGATTGGGCTGAAGTGACTTTGCATTCTTACCAGCACCGTTGGGGGCATGCACCCGCTGACCCCTGTTACGACGAAGATGAAAAAAAATTGCATCCCGCACCAGTGTTAGATGTACCGACCTTGATGCTTCATGGCGCTGTTGACGGTGTCAGTTTGCCTGCCACTTCAGCCCACAAAGAGAAATTTTTCAGTGGCCGGTATGAACGGCATTTGCTGCCCGGTGTCGGGCATTTTCCTCAGCGCGAGGCGCCGGCCAAAGTGGCGCAGGCGATATTGAATTTCTTGGGTTGATCAACTCTCCAGCCAATCGCAAATCACTTGCCATTGCTGCAGGTCCTTTTCCACTTTGCCCGGCGTGATGTCAAACATGCTCAAGCCGTGCGCGGCCAAATGCAAATAGTATTGGGTGTCGCGCAAATAGCCCACGATCGGTACATCCAACTTGGCCATGAATTCACGCAATTTGCTGGCCGCTATCGTTCTTTCATCCACTCGCATGCCGATGATGCCGAGTTTGGTTTTCGTGCTTTTGGTGATTTCACGAACTTGGGTGATGAAGGCTTGCGCGGCGTACATGTCGAAAATGCTGGGCATGATCGGTATCAGCAACTTGTCTGCACGACTGACCACTTCTTTGAACCGCCAGCCACCCAGTCCCCCAGGCGT
>CANGZG010000187.1 GCA_947458415.1 Comamonadaceae bacterium
GCATCCGCACGGATTTTTTCGCCCTCGGCTCCGCCAGTTGAACGCAATTCATTGGCGACACGCTTGCGCTCTGCTTCCATGCGTCGGTACACAGACTCGGTGATGGTGTCAACGTAATCGGCACGGGTGATACGCACGTCCACGACATCAATGCCCCAAGGGTTGGAGCCTTTGACAATCTCAATCACTTCCCGCTTGACATCCACCATCAAGGCCTCGCGCTTGAGTGACAACAAGTCTTTCACGGTGCGCTTGTTGATTTCCTCTTGAAACGCGTTGCGCACCACGCGGGTCAATTGCTGAGCACCCGCCTTTTCGTCCAAACCGACGTTACGGATGTATTGGGAGGGATCAGAAATGCGCCAACGCACATACCAATCGATCACCATGCGTTGCTTTTCGGCAGTCAGCATCGGTTCGGAATCCACGTTGTCCAAGGTCAACAAGCGCTTGTCGATGAAGTTGACGTTTTGGAACGGTGGTGGCAATTTGAAATTCAGGCCAGGCTCGGTGATCACTTTTTTGATCTGCCCCAACGAATAGACCACACCGTACTGACGCTGATCAACCACGAACACGGTCGAACTGAATATCAGCAATGCCAACAAAAGCGACGAAATATAAAAACCAATTTTGTTCATGTCAGGTTCGCCTTAACGGGTGTCGCGTTCGCGCAGTCTGCTGTCGCGGTTACGGTTGATGCTGTCAATGGTGGCGGGGGATGGAACAGATCCACTGTTAGCAGATTCATTCACAGTGCCCGTCGATGGCACCGCAACATCGGGAGAATTGACCCCATTCATTTGCATGATTTTGTCCAGGGGCAAATACAGCATGTTGGAGCCTTGTCGGGTCTCCACCATGATCTTGGTCACATTGCCATAAATTTCTTTCATGGCATTGATGTACAGGCGATCGCGGGTGACTTGCGGGGCCTTTTGGTATTCGGCATACAACGAGCGAAAACGCTGCGCATCACCTTGGGCTTGCGCCACAATGCGTGACTTGTAAGCGTCAGCTTCTTGCTTTAAACGGGACGCAGAACCCACCGCACGCGGGACCACGTCATTGGCATAAGCCTCGGCTTCGTTTTTGGCACGCTCGCGTTCTTGGCCGGCTTTGAGCACATCGTCAAATGCCGCCTGCACTTGCTCTGGCGGACGCACACCACCTTGTTGCAAATTGATGCCCACCACTTCAATGCCCACGTTGTAGCGGTCCAAAATGGTTTGCATGATGACGCGAACACGGGGCGCAATTTGTTCACGGTCTTCTGACAGCGCAGCGTCCATGCGCATTTTGCCAACCACTTCGCGCACAGCTGTTTCAGCCGCTTGCATCACCGCGTCGGTGGGGTTTTTGCTCTCAAACAAATAAGCGCGGGCATCGGTCAAACGGTACTGCACCGCAAATTTGATTTCGACAATGTTTTCGTCTTCGGTCAACATCGCCGACTCGCGCAAACCCGTGGCCTTGATGATGGCGTCGCGGCCGATGTCAAGCGAGCGAATTTGCGTGACGAACACCACTTCATGTCGCTGAATCGGGTAAGGCATGCGCCAATTGAAACCTGCACCCACGGTGCTGTGGTAGCGCCCGAACTGGGTGATGACGGCTTGTTGTCCCTCTTGCACGATGAAAAACCCAGTGCCCAGCCAAATCAGAAAAAACACACCCACGACCAAACCCAGACCCAAACCGGCGTTTTTGAAGGGCTCGGGAAAGCCGCCACCTGAGCCGGGCGGTGGCGCACCTGGCCCACGCTTACCACCGAACAACTGGCCCAATTTGCGGTTCAAATCGCGCCAAAGCTCGTCCAAATCGGGCGGGCCATTGGCGGGGGGAGGACGGCGGTTGCCTTCAGGCGGGGGATGGTTACCAGGTTCGGAGCCGTTGGAAACACTTTCAGGTTGGCCATCGCCACGGCCCCAGCGCCCGTCATTCAGATTGAACACACCGAGCCATTTGCGCCATAAAGCGAGAAACACCAAACGCGTCCACTGGGCGAACCATGCTAAGTGGTTGGTCCAGTTGGTCAGGGCCCAAGTCGAGGTTTTGTTGTTCATTTGCTGTCAGTCAAAAAAGCGGCAAGTCGACATTGTGCCTAAAGTGGCACGGCTGCTGAATTCGCATCAGCTTACATGCGCCGCTTGAAGGGTTAAAAGGGAATCTTCGTGGGCCAGCGCGTGCTTGAGCAATCGTTGTCGCAAGCTGTCGATGTTCATGCCACTGCGCGCACTCAAAAACAGCCGGGGCAATGCCTGTCCGTCATGGACATACAAATCTTGCATCAACAGGGGTTGGTTTTCGGGGGGCAATGCATCGATCTTGTTAAAGATCAACCACTGAGGCACGTCTTGAGCCCCGATGTCACTCAAAACCGACATGACCTGCTCGATTTGCTCCGGGTATCCTGGATGAGAAGCATCCACCACATGAAGCAACAAATCAGCCGAAGTGGCTTCTTGCAACGTGGCCTCAAAGGCATCTACCAAACCGTGCGGTAAATCACGGATGAAACCGACCGTGTCTGAGATGGACAGTTGCGAACCGCCGCCGCCCTCGTGCGGCAAATAGAGTTGCCGCGTGGTGGTGTCCAGGGTTGCAAACAATTGATCAGCGGCATACGCACGGGCCTTGACCAAGGCGTTGAACAGCGTGGATTTGCCCGCATTGGTATAGCCTACCAAGGAGACATTGAACACGTGGTTGCGCTGTCGTTGTTTGCGCTGCGTGTTGCGTTGGCGTTTGACTTTGATCAGCCGTTCCTTGGTGCGCTTGATGGATTCGCCAATCATGCGCCTGTCGAGTTCGATTTGTGTTTCGCCGGGACCGCCACGGTTACCGATACCGCCGCGTTGACGCTCTAGGTGCGACCAGCGCCTGACCAATCGGGTACTGAGGTATTGCAATCTGGCCAATTCCACTTGCAATTTGCCTTCATGGCTGCGGGCGCGTTGGGCAAAGATTTGCAAAATCAACATGGTGCGGTCGTTGACCGGCATGCCCAAATGACGCTCCAAATTGCGCTGTTGCGCAGGCGACAAGGACTGGTCAAACAGAACCTCGGATGCGCCGTGCAACAAGGCCAATTCTTTGATTTCATCGGCTTTGCCAGAGCCGACAAACATGGCAGCGTCCGGCGCTTTGCGATGACACGTCATGCGGTGAACAGGCGACAGCCCTGCGGTCAAAGACAGCTGCGCGAGTTCGTCCAATGCCTCATCGAAATGCGGGGCACCGAAATCCACACCCACCAGCAAAGCGGTGGCTGTGGTTGACGAATCGAGAGGAATCAAGTGGTGAGTGAGCGGTTGTGACGTGCGGTTCAGTCGGCGATTTCGCCGCCTTCAGCTTGGGCGAAATTGACGGGTCTGCCGGGAACGATGGTGGAGATGGCGTGCTTGTAAACCATCTGCGTCACGGTGTTGCGCAACAAAACCACGTATTGGTCAAAAGATTCAATTTGGCCTTGCAACTTGATGCCATTGACCAAATAAATGGAGACCGGCACGTGTTCTTTGCGCAAAATGTTGAGAAACGGGTCTTGTAAAAGTTGCCCTTTTTGATTCACGATATTCTCCGTGTTTGATGAGGAAGTTCATAACATACCACAGCTGAAATAGCCACTGAATGATTCAGGTTGAACCTCAGTCTTTGTCTGTGTAGGGGTTGTGCGAAGTTTTCATTTCAATTCTCAAAGGTGTACCTTCGAGGGAAAACGCCTTGCGAAAACGGCCTTCCAGATAACGTTTGTACGAATCCGTGACATGCTCGAGTGAATTGCCGTGCACCACGATGACCGGAGGATTCATGCCACCTTGGTGGGCATAGCGCAATTTAGGCCGGAACATGCCGCCACGTTTGGGGGCTTGGAACTGCACCGCTTCCAACAACAATCGCGTGAGCACTGGCGTGGACATTTTGCACAC
>CANGZG010000188.1 GCA_947458415.1 Comamonadaceae bacterium
AAGCCGACACGTTGCAGGCCTTGCTGACGCTGTGCGGCGGCCAAGCGTTGGCGTTGTTGAGTTTGAACACTCCTCAGCCCCAAGGCTATGGACGCATTGTTCGCAATGCACAACAACAAGTCACCGCCATTGTGGAAGAAAAAGATGCAACGGATGAGCAACGGCGCATCCAAGAAATTTACAGCGGCATCATGGCCGTGCCCACCCACTTGCTGCGCGCTTGGTTGGCGCGCTTGGACAACCGCAATGCACAAGCCGAGTATTACCTGACCGACGTGGTGAAGTTTGCGGTGGCTGACGGTAATGAAGTCAAAGCGCATTGCATAGACCAAGCCTGGCAGGTGGAGGGTGTGAACACCCCTGTGCAGTTGGCGGCGCTAGAGTGTGCCTATCAGCATTTGCAGGCAAACCGTTTGATGGAGCAAGGTGTGCGACTGGCAGACCCAGCACGCTTTGATGTCCGGGGCGAATTGGTGTGTGACCGCGATGTAGAAATTGATGTCAATTGTGTGTTCGAAGGCAAAGTGCATTTGGGCGAGGGAGTGCGAATCGGCCCCCATTGCGTGATTGCCAATGCTGTGATCGGTGCTGGTACCCAAGTCTTGGCTTTCACCCATATCGATGGCGAGGACCAAGGCGTGCATATCGGTGTTGGTGCGCGCATTGGCCCGTTTGCACGTTTGCGCCCGGGTGCGTCACTGGGTGACGATGTGCACATTGGTAATTTTGTGGAAGTCAAAAACAGCACTTTGGCCAAAGGTGCCAAAGCCAACCACTTGGCCTATGTGGGCGACGCTCAGGTGGGTGAACGTGTCAACTACGGCGCGGGTGTCATCACTGCCAATTACGATGGCGCGAACAAACACCAAACACACATTGAAGCAGATGTGCATGTGGGCAGCAACAGCGTGTTGGTCGCACCAGTGACTTTGGGCGCGGGTGGCACGATTGGTGCGGGATCCGTGGTGACCAAAGACACCGAGCCCGGTGCGTTGACGGTAGCGCGGGGCAAGCAAATGCAAGTCGCAAATTGGCAGCGGCCTGCCAAGAAAAGCAAGTAAAGGTTCATTGATATGTGTGGCATCGTCGGCGCGGTATCAACCCGCAACATTGTTCCTGTGTTGGTGCAAGGCCTGCAGCGATTGGAGTACCGTGGCTATGACTCTTGCGGTGTCGCGGTCAATGGCTTGACCGAGCAACTCGGACAAGCTGCCGGTTTGCAACGTGCACGCAGCACAGCCCGGGTGGCAGAACTGGCCGAACAGGTCGATGCAGACCACGGTGGATTGCAAGGCTTGACCGGCATTGCCCACACCCGCTGGGCGACGCACGGCGCACCCGCGGTACACAACGCACATCCGCATTTCAGCCATGGTCCGCAAGCGACAGGCTCGTCACCTCGGATTGCGTTGGTGCACAACGGCATCATCGAAAACCATGACGAGTTGCGACAGCAACTGTCAGCCAAAGGCTATGTGTTCACCAGCCAGACCGACACCGAGGTCATGGTGCATTTGATCGATTCGCTTTACCAAGGCGATGTGTTGCAAGCCGTGATGCAAGCGGTTCAACAGTTGCATGGTGCGTATGCAATTGCTGTCATCGCCAAAGACGAGCCGCAGCGCGTGGTGGGCGCGCGTGCGGGTTCTCCGTTGATCATGGGCTTGGGCGAATCAGAAAACTTTCTGGCCAGTGATGCCATGGCGTTGGCTGGCGTCACCGATCAAATTGTGTATTTGGCCGAAGGTGATGTGGTGGATTTGGGGCTGCGCCATTGTCAGGTGTATGACGTGTCTCAGCAAGCCGTGACCCGCGCGGTGCAGACCGTGAAAGCCCAATCCATGGCGGCTGATTTGGGCCCCTACCAGCATTACATGCAAAAAGAAATTTTCGAGCAACCCAGAGCAATTGCCGACACCCTTGAAGGGGTGGCAGGCATCGTCCCTGAATTGTTTGATCCCGCAGGCCAAAACGGTGTCGCTGCCGACGTGTTTGCGCAAGTGGACACCGTATTGATATTGGCGTGTGGCACAAGTTATTACAGTGGTTGTGTGGCCAAGTATTGGTTGGAGAGCTTGGCGCGCATTCCTTGCCAAGTCGAAGTCGCCAGTGAGTACCGGTACCGAGACAGCGTGCCCGACCCCCGTACCTTGGTGGTCACCATCACTCAGTCGGGTGAAACCGCCGACACGTTGGCGGCCTTGCGCCATGCGCAAGGTTTGGGCATGCACCACACATTGACGATTTGCAATGTGGCGACATCTGCCATGGTGCGTGAATGCAAGCTGGCTTACATCACCCGAGCAGGCGTGGAAATTGGCGTGGCATCCACCAAAGCCTTCACCACCCAATTGGCGGGTTTGTTTTTGTTGACCTTGGCGTTGGCCAAATCGAAACATCGCTTGAGCCCACAGGATGAAGCCCAGCATTTGAAAGCCATGCGCCATTTGCCGCTGGCATTGCAAAGTGTGTTGGCATTGGAGCCTTTGTTGATCGCCTGGGCGCAAGATTTTGCAGACAAAGAGAATGCGTTGTTTTTGGGCAGGGGCATGCATTACCCGATCGCGCTGGAAGGCGCGCTCAAGCTCAAAGAGATCAGCTATATCCATGCCGAGGCATATCCAGCGGGTGAGTTGAAACATGGTCCATTGGCATTGGTGACCAGTGCCATGCCTGTTGTCACCGTCGCACCCAACGACACCTTGCTTGAAAAACTCAAAAGCAATTTGCAAGAAGTGCGTGCACGCGGTGGTGTGTTGTACGTGCTGGCCGATGCCGACACCCGCATTCAATCTGGCGAGGGATTGCATGTGATTCGCATGCCAGAGCATTACGGCGCTTTGTCACCCCTGTTGCATGTGGTGCCGTTGCAATTGTTGGCTTATCACACCGCTTGCGCTCGGGGTACCGATGTGGACAAGCCCAGAAATTTGGCCAAGAGTGTGACGGTGGAGTGACATCGACTGACGCTGACTCATGAGGTTCTGATGAAAGACTACACCACCACGCCTGACCACTTGCCTGTGCCGATGGATGACGGTGCGGCAGACCACTTGCTCGGCATGGCGCTGCCGGCTTTGGCGCTGGCATCGACCCAAGGGGGGTCGGTGGACCTGTCTTTGCAGGCCGGTGACCTCATCGTTTTTTGCTATCCCATGACCGGACAACCGGGCGTACCTTTGCCAGAAGGCTGGGATGACATACCGGGTGCACGCGGATGCACACCGCAAAACATCTGCTACCGCGATCATCATGCTGACTTTGCGGCCCTGGGTGCGAAGGTGTTTGGCGTGAGCACGCAAACCCCGTCTTACCAACGCGAGATGGCTGCACGTTTGCAGTTACCGTTTGCGGTTTTGAGCGATGAGGACATGGCGTTCACACAGGCATTGCGCTTGCCCACATTTCACGCGGCAGGCATGCAGTTGATCAAGCGTCTGACCTTGATCGCACGCCAAGGCAAAGTGGCTGCGGTGAAATACCCGGTTTTTCCCAGTCACAGCGACGCGCCCTGGGCCGTGGAGTGGTTGCGACAACATCCTTGACCCTGCGTTAACAGAGCAGCGCATCGGTCGCGGCTTCGATCTCCACGGTTTGCAACAACACCGGTTTGAGCAGTATGTGATAGCTGTCTGCGTCAAATGCTGTGGCGGTGGTTTGCCATTGAATTACTTTGCCTTTTTGAGAGCACCATGTGCCTTGGTAAGCCCAATTGTGGATGCGGTGTTTTTGCACCCAATGGCCACGCCGTTCGGTCAGGTGCACCGCGCCTTGAAATGGCCAAGTGTGTACATGCAAGTCTTGCAAAGCTTGTCGCATGCGTTTGTCATGTGTCGCGCGAGCTTCTTGACCCACACAAGCCCCCGCGCATTGTTTGATCTGCCAGCCAAAACAACCGCGTGGGTTGACGCTTTCCAG
>CANGZG010000189.1 GCA_947458415.1 Comamonadaceae bacterium
AAAACCTGCCAAACCAGCCAAAGCGCCTGCCAAGGTGAACGCCGTCAGTTTGTAGCTGAAGCTGGCATATCCCAATGCGCGAGTACGGTGTTCATTCAAACGAATGCCATTGAGTGTTCGGCCAAAGGGACTCCACAACAAACGCCGCAAAAATGCATAAGTGAGCACCATGCAGGCCAGCGTGAAGTAATACAGCACCCATTTGTTCTCCATGTCCAAACCCAGTCCACCGGGGCGCACATTGATGTAGACACCGTCAGAACCACCCAAAGCCTTGTTGTCAAAAAACAAGTAGTACATCATTTGGGAAAACGCCATGGTCACCATGATGAAGTAGATGCCATGCGTGCGAACCACAAAAAATCCGATCACCAGCGCGGCCAAGGCAGCGGCGACCATGGCCAAGGGCAAAGCCACCAGCCAAGAGGCGCCAGCGTCTGCTGGCGACAAATAGGCCACCACATAACCGGCCAAGCCGAAATAGGCCGCGTGTCCCAATGACACCAAACCGGTGATGCCTTGCAGCAGATCCAAGCTCATCGCAAAGATGGCCAAGATCATCATGCGCGTGACCATCTGCGTGTAAAAATCTTGTTCAGCAAACGGAAACGCCAGCAAAGCCACCAATGCCAGCATCAAAAACAATTTGACGCTACCGGGCAAGGTTTCCAAATGGGCTTGGGGTGTACTCATTGTTTGAACAAGCCTTCCGGTTTGTAGAGCAACACCAAGGCCATCAGCACATACACCAGCATGCTGGCGAATTGGGGCAACAGCACTTTGCCAAAGGTGTCGACCAAGCCAACCAGCAAGGCGGCGGTCAATGCACCACGAACCGAACCGATGCCACCGATCACCACAACCACGAAACACATGATCAACACTTGTGAGCCCATGTAAGGGTAGACGCTGGACAGCGGTGAAATCAACATGCCAGCGACAGAGGCCAAGGTCACGCCCAACGCAAACACCAAGGCATGCAAGCGAACAATGTTGACGCCCAAGGTCTGCGCCATGTCGCTGTTGAACGCACCAGCGCGAATTTTCATGCCGATTTTGGTGCGACTGATCAGCAACCACAAGCCCAGCGCCAGCAGCAAACACACGGCCAACATGAACAACCGGTAAGCCGGGTAAGACAAGGTGTCTGTCAAACCGATGGACCAATTCAAGGAACCAGGGATGGCGACATTGTGCACATCATCACCCCAAATCATTGAACGAATTTCTTCAAATATGTAGATGAGGCCAAAGGTCAGCAACACTTGGTCGAGGTGGTCGCGCTTGTAAAAATGTTTGAACAAGATTTTCTCGAGCGTCCAACCTATTGCCAAACTGATGACAGCGCCCACCAGCACAGCCAAAAACAAATTGTCCCAAGCGCCAGTCAATGCATAGGCCGTGTATGCACCGAGCATGTAAAAACTGCCGTGTGCCAAATTGACCACGCCCATGATGCCAAAAATCAGCGTCAGCCCCGCCGCCAACAAAAACAGCAGCAAGCCGTATTGAACGCTGTTGAGCAACTGAATGAAAAAATTGGCGAAATCCATCAGCCTAGCTTGCAGCCCACCCCTGAGTCTGACAAAGCCTTGGCCGCCACGCCTTGGACCACGTTTTCTTTGCCTTTCACCACACGCACATACATGTCTTGGACCGGGTTATGGGCTTTGCTCATGGTCCATTTGCCTCTGGGGCTGTCGATCACGGCGTTTTCCATCGCGGCATACAAGGCCTTTTTGTTGGAGAAATCGCCCTTGACCGCTGCGGCACCTTGGATCAGCAACTGTCCGGCATCGTAGCCTTGCACGGCATACACATCGGGCTGCATTTTGAATGCCTTGGCATAGGCCAAGCGGAATGCGTCGTTGCGCTTGGTGGCCAAGGACGTGCTGTAGTGCAAGGTGGTGGTGATGCCCTGAGCAGAAGGCGCCAGTTCATCGTCGAGCAAACCTTCGGTCAAGAAGCCAGAGCCATACAACGGAATTTTGCCCGCCAAACCAGCGGCAGCGTAATCGCGAATGAATTTAGAGGCGCCACCGCCTGAAAAGAAACACGCCACCGCATCGGGTTTGATGGACGCGATTTCTGTGAGCAACGCTTGGAACTCCACATTGGGAAAGGGCAAACCCAGTTCTTTGACGATGGTGCCACCCGCAGCCAAATAACCTTCTTTGAAGCCTTCGCCAGCCTCGTCACCTGCGGCGTATTTCCAAGTGATCCATACGGCTTTCTTGTGGCCTTTGGCCATCATCACCTTGCCCAATGCCAGTGTGGGTTGGCTGTTGGTGAAAGAAGTGCGAAACACATTGGGGGCGCAGAGCGCGCGGGTGGCTGCATGCATGCCCGCATTGGGAATGATGCTGAGCACTCCGGTTTCGCGCGCCACCTTGTGTATGCCCATTTGCACGCCGGAGTGGACCGTGCCAACCAACACGTCAACTTTGTCTCGCTGAACCAATTTGTTGGCATTCTCCACACCTTTGGAAGGTTCAGACTCATCGTCAACTTTGAAATATTCAATGTCCCTGCCACCGAGTTTGTTGCCTTTTTCTTCCAGTGCCATGCGAAATCCGTTGTCACACGCCAGGCCAAGTTGCGCAAACGTGCCGGTGTAAGGCAGCATCAGCCCGATACGCACTTTGGCGTTTTGGGCCCGGGCGGGAAGCATCAGTCCAGCCGAAGCTGCGCCCAAAAAAGCTGCGGATTGTGTCAGTACTTGTCGACGCGAAGTCATGGTGTTCTCCAGAAAATGCCGCTGAAACGAATCATGGTCATGAACGCAGTTTAAACCGCTGAATCTTGCCTGTGGCGGTTTTGGGCAATTCATTCAAAAAACTGACCCAGCGAGGGTACTTGTAGGGCGCAAGTTGGTCTTTGACGTGGGTTTGTAACGCCGTGTCAGTGACCGAGTGTCCCGGCTTGAGCACGACGTAAGCTTTGGGTTTGACCAAGCCGTCATGGTCCGCATGACCGACCACAGCCGCTTCGAGCACGGCAGCATGCGTCATCAATGAAGCTTCCACCTCGAATGGCGACACGTAAATGCCACCCACTTTGAGCATGTCGTCGCTGCGTCCGCCATAGGTGTAATAACCGTCTGCGTCTTTGCTGTATTTGTCGCCACTTCGTGTCCATTCGCCCGCAAAGGTTTGTTTGGTTTTTGCACGGTTGCGCCAGTACATCAATGCGGCACTGGGGCCTTGGATTTGCAATTCCCCCAATTCGCCTTGCGCGCATTCCAAACCTTCGTCATTCACCAGCCTGAGTTGGTAGCCAGGCACAGCAACGCCAGTGGTGCCGTAACGCACACGCCCAGGCTGGTTCGAGAGAAAAATATGCAGCATCTCAGTCGAACCAATGCCATCCAATATTTCTACACCGTATTCGGCCTGCCATTTGTGGCCAATCTCTGCGGGAAGGGCTTCGCCCGCGCTGGTGCAAACACGCAAATTCAATGAAGAGGCAGTGGGGCGCTTGTCATGCGCGAGCAATCCGGCAAACAACGTAGGCACACCATAAAACACAGTGGGTTGGTGGTGCTGCAACACCTGAAACACATCGACCGGGGTGGGGCGAGACCCGAGCAGTACCGTGGTGGCACCGACGGCGAGCGGAAAACTCAGAGCATTGCCCAACCCATAGGCGAAAAACAACTTGGCCGCAGAAAACACCACATCGTCTTCACGCAAACCGAGCACACCACGGCCGTACAACTCGGCTGTCTGAATTAAATGGCTGTGCAAATGAACCGTGCCTTTGGGTGAACCTGTGGAGCCGCTGGAATACAGCCAAAAACACACATCATCGGCCAGTGTGGTTGGTGCGTCTGCCAGAGGCTGATGTTGCTGAATCAGCGTTGCCATGCCAACGCAATTGGGTCTCCTCTCGCTGGCATCCGAGATGATGTTCAAATC
>CANGZG010000190.1 GCA_947458415.1 Comamonadaceae bacterium
AAGGATTGATAGGCCTCCCATTTGGCCAATTTCTCATCGGTGCTCAACTGCTGAGCCTGGGCAAAGTGCAGCCTGGCTTGGTAGCGCTGCGCTGGGGTCAACGCAGCCCATTCACGCATGCGCTCTTGCGCGGTGGCTTGGGCCAGCGGTGACAGTGTGGGGAAATTTTTTGCAATGGCCAACCATTTGCGCTTGCGGTTTTCCTCCAGGGTCGGCCACAGTTTTTGCAATGGTTGAAGGATTTGTTTTTGCTCCGCATTCAGCTCAACCCACTTCGGCCCAGCTTCGTGAAAGCTGTTAACGGTTTTGTTTGTTGTGCTGGCAGCAGTGGAGGGGCTGCTCGGGTTTGCTGTTGATTGGGCAAAAACCAGGTTCGCGCAACCAAATACGCTGATGACTGTGCACAGCGCAAGGTGGGTCACATGAAGGGCAGGCTTTGACGGCATCAATCTTTTTGCGGGCTGTTGTTTTTCAAGAAATCAACGAATGCCGGGTCGGTGTAGGCTTGAGGCGGCAGGTCATCAATCAAAAGTGCAGAGTCGATTTCAGCCAATTCCAAGGCTGTTTGGTCGTTGTGAAATTCGTAAAGCAACATCAAACCAGCGGCCAAGCAAATCAGTGGAATGAAAGACACGACCAAATTGTAAAAATCATGCGGCTTAGAGGGAAAGGGCAGCCTGAGGGACCCATTGGATTGGACTTGCAGATCGTCTGCATTTTTTTGTTCGGTCTGGGTGACCCTGAGCGATGACAAAGCACGTGCGCGCGCAGCCCGCAATCGCTCAGTGACCTCATAAGGCAGCTGTTGGTTGCCTTGCTCAAGGTAGGTGGCAAGGCGCTTGCCCAACAGTTGCTCTTGGCTTGAATAAGGTGTGTTTGAGTTCATGGTTTGTATCCTTTGGCAATCAAAGCTTTGTGTAAAGCCTGAATGGCCCTGGAGCAGTGTGTTTTAACACTGCCTTCAGAGCATCCCATCGCGGCGGCGGTTTCTGCCACATCCAATTCCTCCCAATAACGCAATAAGAAGGCTTCTCGTTGACGTCCTGGCAAGTTTTGCAGGGCAGATTCTATTTCTCGCACTGTTTCGGTGCGGGAAAACAGGTCTTGGGCACTTTCAGTCACAGGGTTGTGGTTGTCTGTGCCCAAAATTTCCAAAAAATCGGTACTTTCCTGTTCATTGTCGTGACCGAAATCGTTGTAATTACTGAACAACGCGTTTCTGGTTTTTTGTCGGCGGAACCAGTCCAAAGTGGTGTTGGACAAAATTCGCTGAAACAGCAAGGGCAGTTCAGCCGCAGGCTTGCCAGCGTAATGCTCAACCAACTTCATCATGCTGTCTTGAACGATGTCCAGCGCAGCCTCTTCATTTCTGACATGGTAGAGAGACCGCTTGTAAGCGCGTTTTTCAACGCTTGCCAGAAAGTCGGAGAGTTCTTTGTCGGAGGCCAAGAGGAGTTTGCTAAAGGGTTTGACGCAAACACTTTGCGTTCAGAATGTTTTTAACTGCTTTTGAATTATGTCATTGGCGACACACTGGCAGCGCATTAGCGAAAACCATTAATAAATAATGTCATAATTCGAAGCTGTTCCCAAGAAAAGGATCCGGGCTTGGTGTTAAACGCTTATGGCCTGGTTTCCAAAGTCTTGATGCGCCTTCAAAAGAGGTGGCAAAAAGGCACCCTGGGTTTTTCGTCTACGAAATTCACAAAGGTTGTACACCATGGAAATCTCTAAAGCAGAGTTGCAATCTGCCGCGCTGGCAGCTGAAAAAAATGCCTCAGCCATTGAAATAAACGGCTCTGACATCTTGGTCAAATGCCTACAAGCTGAGAACGTCAAATATGTTTGGGGTTACCCCGGCGGCGCCGTACTCCACATTTACGACGCACTTTACAAACAAGAAACCATTCAACACGTGTTGGTGCGCCATGAGCAAGCTGCTGTGCATGCAGCCGATGGCTATGCACGTGCCACGGGTGATGTTGGCGTGGCTTTGGTCACCTCTGGGCCAGGCGTGACGAATGCCGTGACAGGCATTGCCACGGCGTTCATGGACAGCATTCCGATGGTCATCATCACGGGCCAGGTGCCAACACACGCGATTGGTTTGGACGCTTTCCAAGAATGCGACACCGTCGGCATCACCAGGCCGATCGTCAAGCACAATTTTTTGGTCAAAGACGTGCGCGATTTGGTCGATGTGATGAAAAAAGCGTTTCACATTGCGCGCAGCGGTCGTCCCGGCCCCGTTGTGGTGGACATTCCCAAAGATGTGTCATTCAAAAAGACCATGTACGCGGGTTACCCCAGCGCCATCGAAATGCGTTCTTACAACCCGGTGCGCAAAGGGCACTCCGGACAAATTCGCAAAGCCTTGCAATTGCTGTTGACAGCGAAGCGCCCCTTCATCTACACCGGTGGGGGCGTGTTGATGAGCGAAGCCTCAGGCGAGTTGCGCGCCTTGGTTGACATGCTGGGTTTTCCTTGTACCAACACCTTGATGGGTTTGGGTGCTTATCCAGCCAGCGACAGAAAATTTTTGGGCATGCTCGGCATGCATGGCACGGTGGAAGCCAACAATGCCATGCAAAATTGTGATGTGTTGTTGGCAGTGGGCGCGCGCTTTGACGACCGGGTCATTGGCAATCCCAAACACTTTGCACAAAACGAACGCAAGATCATCCACATCGACATCGACCCATCCAGCATTTCCAAACGGGTCAAGGTCGACATTCCCATTGTGGGTGATGTCAAAGATGTGCTGACCGAAATGATTGGCATGCTCAACGAGTTGCCTGCACGGCCTGATGCGAAAGCGTTGGCTGCTTGGTGGGAAACGATCGAATCTTGGCGTGCCCGCGATTGCCTCAAATACGACCGGTCCAACACCGAGGTCATCAAACCGCAAAACGTGATCGAAACCCTGTGGAACATGACCAAAGATGTGGACGCCTACGTCACTTCAGATGTGGGTCAACACCAAATGTGGGCCGCGCAGTACTACCGCTTTGACCAACCCCGTCGTTGGATCAACTCGGGTGGCTTGGGTACCATGGGTGTGGGCATCCCCTATACCATGGGCATCAAATTGGCCAAGCCTGACAGCGAGGTTTATTGCGTCACCGGTGAAGGTTCAGTGCAAATGTGCATTCAAGAGCTGTCCACTTGTTTGCAATACAACACACCCATCAAAATTTTGTCCTTGAATAACCGCTATTTGGGCATGGTTCGTCAATGGCAAGAAATTGAATACTCAGGTCGTTACAGCCACAGCTACATGGATGCACTGCCAGACTTCGTTAAATTGGCCGAAGCCTATGGCCATGTGGGCATGTTGATTGAACGCCCGCAGGATGTCGAACCTGCATTACGAGAAGCGCGCAAACTCAAAGACCGAACCGTTTTCATGGATTTCAGGACCGATCAAACCGAAAACGTGTTCCCGATGGTTCAAGCTGGCAAAGGCATCACAGAAATGTTGCTGGGCAGCGAAGACCTTTGATGATTTTTCCCTTTCAACTTTTCAGATGAATCTATTGTTCGCCAAGCCTGCCGGTTACCGCCGACAGGGGAGGGCGACGAAAAGAGGAGTCCCCCTTTTATGAAACACATCATTGCAGTATTGTTAGAAAACGAACCCGGTGCGTTGTCGCGTGTGGTGGGTTTGTTTTCTGCTCGTGGTTACAACATCGAATCGCTGACCGTTGCACCGACCGAAGACCCCAGTTTGTCTCGCATGACACTTCAAACCTCTGGTTCCGATGACGTCATTGAACAAATCACCAAGCACTTGAACCGTTTGATTGAAGTGGTCAAAGTGGTTGACTTGACCGAAGGCGCTTACACAGAGCGCGAGTTGATGATGGTCAAAGTGCGCGCGGTGGGCAAAGAGCGCGAGGAA
>CANGZG010000191.1 GCA_947458415.1 Comamonadaceae bacterium
AGGTGCGGCCACTGGCCACGTGCACGCGACGCCCACTCATGCGCTCGATGATGGCGTCAAACGGCACATCAATTTCGAGCACGCAATCGAGCTTGACGCCCGCATGTTTCATGGCATCTGCTTGGGGAATGGTTCTGGGAAATCCGTCGAACAAGAAACCATTGGCGCAATCGGCATGGGTGATGCGTTCTTTGACCAATCCGATGATGATGTCGTCGCCGACCAAGCCACCCGCGTCCATGACTTTTTTGGCTGCCAGCCCCATCTCTGTGCCTGCTTTGACAGCAGCGCGCAACATGTCGCCGGTGGAAATTTGAGGAATGCCATAGGCCTGGCAAATGAACGTGGCCTGGGTACCTTTACCTGCACCGGGCGCACCCAACAAAATCAGTCTCATTGTCTTCCTTGAAATGGCGCGACAACCACCCTCTTGTCGGGGCTGTGTCGCTGGGTAAGTGCCGAGAATAGCATGCAAGCCCTTGTGACGGCTGACAGGCTCATCGGGTCAGCAAGGCCTGCACGCGGGTCAAATCTTCTGGGGTGTCAACGCCCGGCGCACTGGCTTGGTCAGACACGTACACCGCAATGGGGTAACCATGCCAAAGCGCGCGCAGTTGCTCGAGTGCCTCGGCTTTTTCGGTGGGCGCTTCTTGCAAACCAGGAAATTGTTTGAGAAATCCACAACGGTAAGCGTACAAACCCACGTGTCGATAAACGGGGTAGGGTGGCAATGTCTGGGAGGGACCATCTCGCCAATGGGGCACACTGGCTCGGCTGAAATAGCTGGCCAGCGAGTCCCTGTTCAGCACCACTTTGACCACATGCGGGCTGACCCAGTCGGCTGTGTCGGTGATCGGGTGAGCCAAAGTAGACATCTGCACTGCTGGGCGATCTGCCAACCATTGCGCGACTTGATGAATATGCAGCGGGTTGATGAGGGGTTCATCGCCTTGCACATTCACCACGATCTGATCGTCTTTCAAACCCAACAATTCGGCGGCTTGTGCCAACCGGTCGCTGCCGCTGGGATGGTCGTTGCGGGTCAACACCGCTTTGATGCCGTGCTTTTCGCAGGCGTCTGCGATGCTTTGGTGGTCGGCCGCGACCACCACGTCAGTGGCTGAAGATGCTTGGGCTTGTTGCGCCACCCTGACCACCATGGGCACGCCCGCCAGATCGGCCAAGGGTTTGTTGGGTAAACGTGAAGAACCGAGTCGTGCAGGAATCAACACCACATAGGCTGCGTCAGCCATGCAACTGTTCCAATTCATCATCGGTCAGGGTGCGGGCTTCCAACTCCAGCATCACGGGGATGCCGTCTCGGATGGGATAGGCCAAGCGTGCACTTCGTGACACCAGTTCTTGTGCCTCTGGCTGGTAAGTCAGGGGGCCTTTGGTGACAGGGCAGACCAGCAATTCAAGCAGTTTTTTGTCCATGTTTCGATGATAGCTGTTGCAATTCTGAGTCCAGCGTCTCGAGCAACTGGGGCGGCAATTCACAGACCAAAGGAACTGCCCATGCGCTGGGAACGTGTCGCCACAATTTGACCGCGTCTTTTTCGGTGCAAAAAATGGGCAGTCCATTGTCCGCCCGCCAATGGGACAGCGTGGCGTGATCTGGCATGGGCCAGCGCTTGGCCAGTTTCAAGCCGGCTTGCTCGAGCGCCTGAAAAAAAGCCTCGGGTTTGGCAATGCCTGCCACCGCTTGAACCGGTTGATTTGACCAATCACGCAAGTCTTGTGACTCGCCCACACCATTTTGCGCCACTGTGGCCAATCTTCTGGTGGCGACCCATGCATGGGTTGGATGTTTGTTACCGGTGTAAAGAACATGTTGATGCACGCCCGGAAATGGCTTGCGTGGCCAAGGTTCCCGCAATGGGCCGGCGGGCAGCAACCAAGCATTTCCCACATTTCGGTCATCGAACACGCAAATCGCGAGGTCGTGCCACAGTGCCGCATGTTGCATGCCGTCGTCGCTGATGATCAGGTCAGTGTCTGGGTAGGCCTTGAGCAAAGCCAGCCCCGCCTTGGCGCGTTCTCGGCCGACAAACACAGGCACATCACAACTGATCTTGACCAACAAGGGCTCATCGCCTGCTTGATCGGCCAAGCTTTCATGTTGAACTTCTGCGACTGATTCATCGACATTGCCATAAGCTCGTGCAATCACCCCGACACGCCAGCCCTGGGCTTTGAAATGCTTGACCAAACCCATGACCACAGGCGTTTTCCCAGTGCCGCCAGCCATGACATTGCCGACCACAAGCACCGGCACGTTCAGTCGCACGGCTGTTCGCCAGCCAATTCGGTAAAGCCCATGTTGGGCTTGAACCCAAAGCCAGGTCAGCAGGGAAATGGGCCACAGCATGCAAGCTGCCCAACCTCGCCGTGTCCAAACTTGCTCTGTGAAAAATGCCGACAAGCGCATGGGGCTCAAGGCAAGTTCGACGTGCGTGTGCGCGACTGGGCCGCAAAAGTGATGTGCTGTAGCCCGGATTTTTGTGCAGCTTCCAGCACCTGAATGACGGATTGGTGGCTGGCTTGTGCATCGGCTGAAATGACCACCAACGCCTGCGGTGAGTGTTGGGCCGCTTGACTCAAAGCTTGGGTTAAACCAAGGACGTCAGATGGGTTGACTGCGGATTTCTGAACCGTGTAGCGACCATCGCTGCTGACGCTCACGCGGATTTCATTGGGCTTGCTTTCTTGCTGACCGCTGTCAGCTTTGGGCAGTCGCATATCGAGTTGCGTCAATCGCCCATAGGTGGTGGTGAGCATCAAAAATATGATCACCACCAACAGCACATCGATGAACGGGATCAGGTTGATCTCGGGTTCCGGCGATGAGGGGCGGCCAAAGCGCATGCTCATTGGTTTTTGCCACCCGGGTAAAAGTGGCGCACCAACCGCTCAGCGGCAATTTCCAATTCCAAGGTGAAATGGTCAACACGGTTTCTGTAGTAGCGCCACATGACCAAGCTGGGAATGGCAATCACCAACCCAAACGCCGTGTTGTACAAAGCCACTGAAATGCCATGTGCCAATTGCGCCGGGTTACCTGCACCGGGGGTTTGGGCGCCAAAAATCTCGATCATGCCAACCACCGTGCCAAACAAACCCAGAAGGGGTGCGACAGACGCGATGGAACCCAACGCGCTCAGGTATTTTTCAAGCTTTCGGTTGACTCGACGGCCACTGGCTTCAATGACCGAACGAAAGTCAGATTCAGACACAGAAGATTGGGTTTTTCGGTGGGTCAGGCCCGCCACAATGATCTCGCCGAGGGCGCAGTGGCTTTTCAATTGTTCAATTGACTCGGGATGCAGCAATTCGGGTTGGGTCATGCCCAGCACTTCATCCAGCAAATGGTCTGGCACCACACGACGGGTTTGCAAGCTGTAAGCACGCTCAAAAATCAAAGCCAATGCCGCGATAGAGCAAGCAAATAAGGGCCACACCGGCCAACCTGCCGCTTGTATGATGCCTAGCAATGTGTTCTCCTCATAGGTTGAGAACGATTATGGCTTACTTCACCCTTGTGCAAACCGACTTTCAGCTGCCACGATGAGCTCAGTTACATCGGCCTCAGACTCCCCCAACACACGCGTGTGGAGCGTGAGCGCGTTGTGCCACGCCATCAGCGACCAGTTGAAGTCGCGCTTTGGTTTGGTCCATGTGCGAGGTGAAATTTCTGGCATGACCCGCGCGGGCAGCGGTCATTGCTACTTGACGCTGAAAGATGAACAAGGCCAGTTGCGATGCGCCATGTTCAGACGCGTGGCCGAGTCGCTCCCCTTCGACCCGCGCAATGGCGATTTGGTGGAAGTTCAAGCCCGCTGCGGTTTGTACGAACCACGTGGTGAACTTCAATTGGTGATTGAATCCATGCGCCCGGCA
>CANGZG010000192.1 GCA_947458415.1 Comamonadaceae bacterium
CAACTGATGCGTCGGGTGTCAATTTTTAATGTGTTGCCATGGTGAATATGGTTGTCCAGCATGGCCGACAACAAATTGTGGGCGAGACCGATGGCACCAAAGTCACCGGTGAAATGCAAGTTGATGTCTTCCATGGGCACGACTTGTGCCATGCCACCCCCGGTTGCGCCACCCTTCATGCCGAACACGGGGCCGAGTGAGGGTTCTCGCAAACAAATCAAACTTTTTTTGCCGATCTTGCAAAGCGCATCACCCAAGCCCACCGTGGTGGTGGTCTTACCCTCCCCGGCAGGCGTCGGTGAAATGGCTGTGACCAAAATCAATTTGGCATTTTTCCTGGCCGGTAATTGATCAATGTACTTGAGTGAAAGTTTGGCTTTGTGATGGCCATAAGCATACAAATGCTCGTCTGAGATTCCGAGGTAATTCTGAGTCAACTCAGGAATGCGTTTTAAGCTGGCGGCCTGGGCAATGTCGATATCACTTTTCATGGTGAACAGGGTATAAATGGTCAATAGGCAAGTTTACGACAGGCACCCCACATTGACAATTTGTGTGTGTTGTACCCTTTGACTGGCAAAAGGCTTGCACCTCGCGCGAATCTGGTGAGCCATCAGGACATAATCGTCTAACGTCAGGAGATGTCAATGAAAACCTTCCTCGTATTTTTCATGTCGATTGCCGCCTTGCCTGCATGGGCTGAATCCCGCTTGGGTGTCAACTTTCGCTGGAACATCGCCCACCACTGTTCGAATACCTCGCCTGTCATTCAAATCAAAAACATTCCGCCCGGGACAGTGAGTTTGAAAGTTCAAATGGTGGATTTGGACAATAAAAACCATGACCATGGCGGTGCAACCCTGAACAAGCCAGAGGGTTTTCCTGCAGAGCTTGAAATTGCAGCTGGCGGGCTCGACAAATACACCGGACCGTGCCCTGAAAATTTCACCACCTTGGGGCATGAATACCAGTTCAATGTGTCTGCGTTGAATAATGAAAACAAAAATTTGGCCAGCGGATCAGCCAAGGCCACCTTCTCTGCCAAATTCGTGATCCTGCAAGGCGTCATCGGTAACCAATGAACAACCATCCCATGAAACACACATCCATCACCTTGGTCACTGGCGGTGCAAGCGGCATCGGGGCTGCATGCGTCAAACACCTTATCCATGTTGGCCACCAGGTGGTTGTCATGGACCTTCCCGCCTCTGCCAGCACAAGCCACCCAGACGCACTGGGGTTTGTCGCTTGTGATGTCACCGACGAGTCTGCACTGCGCGCGAGTTTGACGCAGATTGAAAACACCTATGGGCCAGTGACTTGCCTGGTCAACAGCGCGGGTATCTTGCAGCATCGTCTTACCCCCGATCAATTGACCATGCGCGAATGGGAGCAGGTGCTGAACGTGGATTTTCGAGGCACCTATTTATGCTGCGCCATTTTTGGTCATGCCATGGTGCAGCGCCGCCAAGGTGCGATCGTCAATTTGGCGTCTATCGCAGGCATGCGCTCCAACCCATTGCATGCCTATGCACCTGCCAAAGCCGCTGTGATTTCCATGACCGCTGGGTTGGCGGCCGAATGGGGACGCACCGGTGTTCGCGTCAATGCGGTTTCACCGGGCTACACCCGCACCGAAGCTTTGCAAGCGGCCATTGACCGAGGCGATCGAGACCCCAAGGATTTGATGTCGCAAGCCGCCATGGGCCGTTTGGTAGAGCCCCATGAAGTGGCAGTGGCGGTGGCTTTTTTGTTGTCGCCCGAAGCGACGGCGATCACAGGGATCAATTTGCCTGTCGATGCAGGCTGGTTGGCCGGTTCTACTTGGCAAACCTACGGTGGTGTGCCACCTGCTCAGTGAAAGGTTTGATTCGTCACTTCCTGAACCAAGTCTTGGTAAAGGTCGTGGTATTCGTCGGTTGACATGAACGATTGCCCAGAGGTCAATGGGGCATCGCAAAGGACAAATGGTTTTGACAGCACAGGGTCTGCCAGCCATTTTTGGTCAAACCCGTATTTCATGCAGGCCCGAAAAGTCACCAGACACGATTGGATTTTGCGCGCCGCAACCCCTTGGGCTTCCAACATGTAAATGAATTTTTGCAGCCGCTCCAGACGAATGTCATTGAGCATTTGCCATCCAAAAAAGGCCAAGAGCAGTTCGCTCAAATGGGCGACGCGGGTATTGAACACAGCGGCTGACAACACGGGGGATTGCGAGGACAAATAGCGCAAGGCCAATTCGTTAAAGCGCATGGCTTTAGGTGGCAGAACCGGTGGCACAGTCGTCCATTTTTTGTGGGTTTGCTTGACACTGTGTTTGTTCATAAGCACCTCGTGTTTCAGACGATGATCATTTCACGCAAGCTTTCAATTCGTCGCATGATGACATCGATGTCTGCTTTATCGACGCCCGATTGCACCAAGATGTCCTTGAGCACATCAGCCACTTCATCGAAGTGCATGCCGTGGATATGGTACTTGGCATGCGCGGTGTACATGTCGCGCCCAGTGTAAATTTCAGCCGGCTTGCCCATCACAAACGCGATGTATTTGACAGTGTGCTCCGCCAATTGAGCGATATCGACCCCTTCAAAATAAGACGCCAAATGCGCCCGCGTCATGATCTCTTTGTGAAACGCCCGCACGATTTTTGAAATGGTCGGCACGCCACCGTACTTGTCAAACAAAGTGACACTCGACACAGGCGAACTGGCTTCGGTGGGCGTGGTTGCAACCGCGCTGTTTTCAGCTGCGGGAGCGGATTTTTTGCTGGGTCCAAAAGCAGAGGGCGTTGATGCGTAAAAGTCTCTGCCGCCGCACTTGGCGCAGCGCATGGGTTTGGGACTGTCGTCAGTCACGCCACATTTGGTACAGACCATCACTGCCATGATTCAAAAACCCTGTTCATTTTTATCAAAATTTACAAACCAAGCGAGCTTAAGATTTATTGACGCTGGCTGCAAAGCATTTCTGCCGGAATGTGGGGTCAAACCTGCGAAGCAGCGAAATAAGCTGATCAACATAAACTAAAAGGGTTAGTTCCTTGTGAGAACTAACCCTTTGCTGGTTTGGTCGGCGTGGCGGGATTCGAACTCGCGACCCCTTGCACCCCATGCAAGTGCGCTACCAGGCTGCGCTACACGCCGAAAAAAAGATTATAGCGCTGACCGAGTTTGAATTAATCGAGCAAACCACGTATCTCAAACAATTCTTGACGCAACAACTGCAATCGGTTGCTGTCGTTGTCAGACAAGTTGCTGGCCCAAGGGTCATCTGCCTTGGTTTCATTCAACGCCAAGTTGTCTTCCAATTCTTCAATGCCATGCAGCATGACCTCACCTGCGCGTTTTTTGTCACGTTCGAGTTGAACCAGTTCTTGCAACTTGTTGCGCGCACCACTGATCGTGAAGCCTTGTTCGTACAACAGGTCTCTGATGCGTCTGATCATCAACACTTCATGGTGTTGGTAATAACGGCGATTGCCACGGCGCTTCATGGGGCGCAATTGTGTGAATTCCTGCTCCCAATAGCGCAGCACGTGTGGTTTGACGCCACACAGTTCGCTCACCTCACCAATGGTGAAGTAGCGTTTGGCTGGAATGGAAGGGAGGGAGTTCTCCATGAATCGGGGCAGTCGGAAAAAGGAAGACAGAGGTTACACGAAGATCAAGCGGCAGATGTGCTTATCGGCAGAATATTCCTAAAATAAAGTACTAAATAGTGGCCAGCAACAACTATTTATTCGTGTGACGGTCTGGCTGGTCAGCCTGCGCCCCTGGGAAATAAGCGCTAAGTGTTCCTTACTCGACGACAGGCGTGAACGAGCTTTGGATCTGCTCTTTCAACTTGTGGCTGGCGTGGAATGTCACGACCCTGCGGGCTTCGATGGGG
>CANGZG010000193.1:0-3692 GCA_947458415.1 Comamonadaceae bacterium
ATTTCGTTCGCATGTTGGGCGGCACTGTCACGGTGTTGCACCAAGGCGCTGTGTTGATCGAAGGTGCCACCGATGCGGTCATGAACAACGCAAAGGTGCGTGAGGTGTACATAGGTAACCGGGCGAAATGAGCATGGCTGAGTCACACAACCCCACTGCAGACCACTTTGAACGCGCCGACGTGGTGCTGCAAGTGGCCGATTTGCGCGCTGGTTACGGACGCGTGCCTGTGCTGCATGGCGTGAATTTGCAAATCCATGAAGGCGAAGCGGTCGGCATCGTTGGACACAACGGCATGGGCAAAACCACCTTGCTCAAAGTCATCATGGGCTTGATGCCATCGACTGGCGGACGCATTGAACTCGACGGCACCGAAGCCACCGGCTCAGCCGCGCATTTGCGTTCTCAAATGGGCATCGGCTATGTGCCGCAAGGGCGGGGCATCTTGCCGGGACTGACCGCTTTGGAAAATTTGCGCATGGCTTGGCGTGAAGACATTGGCGAAACCGAAGAGCAATCGGTTGAGCGCGTGGTTGACCAGTTCCCGCGCTTGCGTGTGTTGCTGGACCGCAAAGGCGGATCGCTGTCTGGCGGTGAGCAGCAAATTTTGGCCTTGGCCCGCGCGCTGGTACCCAAGCCTTGGCTGTTGTTGCTGGATGAACCCAGCGAAGGCATTCAACCGTCCATCGTTCAAGAAATTGGCAGTACTTTGGCCAGACTGCGCGACGAATTCGGTTTGGCTTTGCTGATCGTTGAACAAAATTTGGATTTGGTGTTGGATGTGGCGCACCGCGTGGTGGTGTTCGAACGCGGCACCATCATCAAAGAATTGCAAGCCCACCAATTGCAAGGCGGTGGTTTGAGCGAGTTGCTGGGCATGGGTTCAGCGCGCATGACTCACAGCCCGCAGGCAGCAAAAGCGCCTTCAGTGCCAAACACTGCGCCAACACAGCCGCGTCACCCACCATCCGCCACGCCGGTGGCACCTGCGTCGCACACCAGTGCGGACGCTTCGCATTCGGCACACCGTGCGCCTGCCAAATCCACATCAACCAACAAGCGGTCGCATTCAACCGCCATCGATTCAATGGCCACAGGCCCCGGGGGAATCATGTCTACTGTCAAACGTCCTACTGTCGATCAGATGCACGCCATCGTCGAGTCATTGCACATGAACATGTCGTCGCGTGAAGTGGCCGAGTATTTGGAGATCATGGAGGGCACGTTCCAAGCGTATGACCGACTGACCCAGTTGCCAGACAACTTGCCACCGGTGCGCTACCCCAGAACGCCTGGCATCAAGCCCAGCCCTGCGGACAACCCACTCAATGCATGGGCGGTGAAAAGTGAAGTGCGTGGTGCGGCGCACGGCCCTTTGAGTGGCAAGCGCGTGGTGCTCAAAGACAACGTGTGTTTGGCAGGTGTGCCCATGATGAATGGGTCTTCTTCGCTGGAAGGTTATGTGCCCGATGTGGACGCCACCTTGGTCACCCGCATTTTGGATGCGGGTGGCACGATCGCCGGCAAAGCCCATTGCGAATATTTCTGTTTGTCCGGCGGCAGCCACACCTGTGCGGCCGGTCCAGTGCACAACCCTTACCGTTATGGTTACTCTTCAGGTGGTTCGTCTTCAGGCTCTGCTGCCTTGGTGGGTGCGGGTGACATTGAGATGGCCATTGGCGGTGACCAAGGCGGCTCGATTCGCATGCCTGCGTCATGGTGCGGCATTTACGGCATGAAGCCAACGCATGGGTTGGTGCCTTACACCGGCGTGATGCCGATTGAAGCCACCATCGACCATGCAGGTCCAATGACCGCGACCGTGGCTGACAACGCTTTGCTGTTGGAGGTGATTGCGGGCTCCGATGGTTTGGACCCGCGACAATACAGCCCACGCGTGGACCGCTACACAGCCGCCTTGGGACGCGGTGTGTCGGGTTTGCGCATTGGTGTGTTGCTCGAAGGTTTCAACCGTGCCGACAGCGAGCCGGATGTCGACCAAAAAGTGCGTCAAGCGGCAGACCGTTTGCGTGCGTTGGGCGCGATCGTGGAAGACGTGTCTGTGCCCATGCACATGGACGGCCCTGCCATTTGGACAGCGATCGCGGTTGAAGGCTTGCAAGCGCAAATGATGAATGGCAACGGCATGGGCTTCAGCTGGAAGGGCATGTACACCACCAGTTTGCTGGACGCGCATGCCGCTTGGCGTGCACGTGCAGACCAGTTGTCGCCGTCGCTCAAAGTGTCGATGATGGCTGGTGAATATTTCATCAACAACTACCGTGGTCATTTTTACGCCAAGGCACAAAACCTGAGCCGCGTCCTGGCTCAGGCCTATGACGCGGCTTTGTCGCGTTTTGATTTGTTGCTGCTGCCGACCTTGCCGATGAAAGCCACACCGTTGCCACCGGCGAATGCCTCGCTCAAGTTGTATGTGCAACGCGCGCTTGAAATGTTGGGCAACACCTGTCCGTTGGACGTGACCGGTCACCCCGCGATGAGCGTGCCTTGTGGCATGTCCAATGGTCTGCCCATCGGCATGCAGTTGATTGGCAAGCATTGGGACGAATCCACCATTTACCGCGCAGCCCATGCGTTCGAGCAGTTGGGCGATTGGCGCAATTTCTAAGCCAAGCACTTTCATTTCAGACAGCAGGAACCAGGCTCACGTGTCTCACAATCCATTTCTGTCCGATTGGGTCAAAGGCGGTGTCAACCCATCGTTAAGCCCGCCAGGTTCGTTGTCCTACGTGGCCGGCTCGACAGAAGCCTCGTTGCATTTCGTCACCATTCCTCAGTTGCTCGACCGCACGGTGGCTCGACACGGTTCGCGCGATGCGGCGGTGTTTGTCGCGCAAAACCAGCGCTTGAGTTGGTATGACTTGCAACAGCAAGCAGACCAAATGGCTGCCGCCATGTTGGCCATGGGCATCCGCCGTGGCAACCGTGTGGGTATCTGGTCTCCCAATCGTTTGGAATGGCTGCTCACCCAATTTGCCACAGCGCGCATAGGCGCGGTCTTGGTCAACATCAATCCGGCGTACAAAAGCAGTGAACTTGAATACGCATTGAACAAAGTACGCTGCCGCATGCTGGTGATGGCGCGTGGCCACAAGAGCAACAACTACCTCGAAACCTTGCGACAGTTGGCGCCAGAGATTGACCGACCGGGCATTGCAGGCGATTTGACTTCATTGCGTTTAGAGCACCTCAAACACGTCATCGTGTTAGATGATTTGTCTGTGCCTGCCATGCAAGCCGCACAATCGCCAGTGCCTGTGCGTGCATTGCGTTTCAAAGAATTTTTACGCCAAGCTGGCCCGGCACAACATGCCAGATTGAAAGATTTGTCTGCCGCGCTCGACCCGGATGACGCCATCAATATCCAATTCACCAGCGGCACCACCGGCCACCCCAAGGGTGCCACGTTGAGTCATTTCAACATCGTCAACAACGCCAGGTTTGCGGCCAAGTCCATGGCATTGACCCACGATGACCGCTTGTGTATTCCGGTGCCGCTCTATCACTGCTTTGGCATGGTGTTGGGTGTGCTCACCGCGACCGCGGTGGGCGCGGCCATGGTGTTTCCAGGCGAAGGTTTTGATGCCCAAGCCACGCTTCGCGCGGTAGTGCAACAGCGCTGTACTGCTTTGCATGGGGTGCCCACCATGTTTGTGTCTATGTTGGCAGAT
>CANGZG010000194.1 GCA_947458415.1 Comamonadaceae bacterium
ATCGGGTCGGAATGCGCTTGCATGCCCACCAACAATGGAAACGCACAGTCTTCCAATTCCATCATCACGCCTTTGAGCGCTTTTTGGGCTTTTTCATCGGGAATTTCCAGCAATTGCAGGATGACCGGCTGGTCTTTGCCCAACATTTCGCCAGAAGCGATGCGGAACAACAAGGCATAGCCGATCTGACCAGCGGCGCCAGTGACGGCCACGCGAACGGGTTGTTTACTCATGAAAAATCTCCGAAATTGAACCAATGAAAGCCGCCGCTGAGACCAGACTGGCAGGGTCGACAAGACCTATGTCTTATAGAAGATATGATAGCGTCTAAACCTTGACCTGTGCCTGACTGATTGCCCGTGAACACCACCACTTTGACTGAAAACACAGCCTCGCCAGCGCTTTCGACCGTGGCGGCTGCGGCGTCTTTCAGCCCGCTTTACCAACAAATCAAAAGCCTGGTGTTGCAAAGCCTGCAAGCGGGCGAATGGAAGCCCGGCGACCCGATTCCCAGCGAATTTGAACTCGCGGCACGCTACAAGGTCAGCCAAGGCACGGTGCGCAAGGCCATCGATGAGCTGGCCAAAGAGCATTTGCTGGTGCGCCGCCAAGGCAAAGGCACGTTTGTCGCCACGCATGCCGAGCAACAAGTGCAGTTTCGTTTCCTCAAACTCAAGCCGGACAACCCGCAAAGCGACGCCCAAGGCCCGGCTGAACGCCACATCATTGACTGCAAACGCCTGCGCGCCCCGACGCCAGTGGCCCAAGTGCTGGGTTTGCGAGCCGGTGAAGCGGTTTTCCAAGTCCGTCGGGTGCTGTCATTCGATCAGGTCCCCACGATTTTTGAAGACATCTGGTTACCGGGCGCGGCCTTCAAAGGCCTGACCGCCGAGCGACTGAGTGCCGACACCCGCCCCATGTACGCCATGTTTGAGTCCGACTTTGGCATCCGCATGGTCCGCGCCCAAGAAAGGCTGCGTGCGGTGCTGCCCTCGCCCGAGGTCTGCGAATGGCTGCGGGTGGCCAGCGACACCCCGTTGCTCAAAGTCGAGCGCATGGCGTTCACCTACCACGACACGCCCATGGAATGGCGCATCGGCGTTTACTTGACAGACACCCGCCATTACCTGAATGAATTGAATTGATAAGTATTCAAAATGAAGGTTTTGACCCACCCAAACATGCGTGACTCTGATTTTTTGTGCGTTGCAATAGAATGAATTTCACCTTTGAACCACTGGGGTTTACCACCCCTTTCCCCGGAAAGCACCAGGCATGACCGAACCCGCAAAAACCCGGCCCGTATTTCGCAACATCAACGCTTTTGAAGATTTGCCCACTTACCGCTTGCCGCCAGCCGGTTGGGTGTCGATCTTGCACCGCATCAGCGGCGCGCTCATGTTTGTGTTGTTGCCGTTCATCGTCTGGTTGTTTGACAAATCTGTTTCTTCTGAAATTTCATTTGCCAAATTCAAATCGGCCATGAACCTGGGCATCGGCATTTACCCCGGTTGGTTCATTCGCTTGACCCTGCTGGCGTTGATCTGGGCGTATTTGCATCACCTGATCGCCGGTCTGCGCCATTTGTACATGGACGCCACCCATTCGGTCAGCAAAGAATTTGGCCGCAGCAGCGCGGTATTCACATTGACACTCAGCTTAGGTTTGACCGTGGTGCTGGGCGCCAAGCTGTTTGGCCTTTATTGACAGACCAGGAGCAATGATGAGTGAAGGAATCGGTTCCAAACGCCTGGTGACAGGTGCCCATTACGGACTGCGCGACTGGATGGCGCAGCGCTTGACCGCCGCTTTGATGGCGGTGTTTACGTTGTTGGTGTTGTTTCAAGTCCTGTTCTCCAGAGGCGAGATCGGCTACGACTTGTGGGCCGGCATTTTCAACCCCCAATGGATGCGGGCACTGACGTTCACGGTGTTTCTGGCCTTGACTTACCACGTCTGGGTCGGCATGCGCGACATCTGGATGGACTACATCAAACCCGTCGGCTTGCGCTCGGCTTTGCACTTATTCACCATTGTCTGGTTGCTCTCATGCTTGGGCTGGGCGGTGCAGGTACTTTGGAGACTTTGACAGATGACACGTTCTTCTATTCCCCGTCGCCGCTTTGATGTGGTCATCGTTGGCGCTGGCGGCTCTGGCATGCGTGCCTCGCTGCAACTCTCGCGCGCTGGTTTGAATGTGGCGGTGCTGTCCAAAGTCTTTCCCACCCGCTCGCACACCGTGGCGGCTCAAGGCGGCATTGGCGCGTCGTTGGGCAACATGTCTGAAGACAACTGGCACTACCATTTTTACGACACGGTCAAAGGGTCCGACTGGCTCGGCGACCAAGACGCCATCGAATACATGTGCCGTGAAGCCCCCAAGGTGGTGTATGAACTCGAACACATGGGCATGCCGTTTGACCGCAACCCAGACGGCACGATTTACCAACGACCCTTTGGCGGCCACACGTCCAATTACGGCGAAAAATCGGTGCAACGCGCCTGTGCCTCTGCCGACCGCACGGGCCACTCGATGCTGCACACCTTGTACCAGCAAAATTTGAAGTCCCACACCAACTTCTTTGTGGAATGGATGGCGCAAGACCTGATTCGCGATGCCGATGGGGACGTGGTCGGTGTGACAGCGCTAGAGATGGAAACCGGCGACTTGCACATCTTGGAAGCCAAAACCGTGTTGCTCGCCACAGGTGGTGCAGGACGCATTTTTGCGGCCTCGACCAATGCGTTCATCAACACCGGTGACGGCTTGGGCATGGCCGCGCGTGCGGGCATCCCGCTTGAAGACATGGAGTTTTGGCAATTCCACCCCACCGGTGTCGCCGGCGCGGGTGTGTTGCTGACCGAAGGCTGCCGTGGCGAAGGCGCGATCTTGCTCAACAGCTTGGGCGAGCGCTTCATGGAGCGCTATGCACCCACGCTCAAAGACTTGGCCCCACGCGATTTCGTGTCGCGTTGCATGGACCAGGAAATCAAAGAAGGCCGTGGCTGCGGACCGAACAAAGACTATGTGCATTTGAAACTCGACCACTTGGGCGCTGACACCATCATGAAGCGCCTGCCCTCGGTGTACGAGATCGGGCACAACTTCGCCAACGTTGACATCACCCGCGAACCCATTCCTGTGGTGCCCACCATCCACTACCAAATGGGTGGCATTCCCACCAACATCCATGGCCAAGTCGTCACGCAAACTGCCAGCGATCACAACGCCGTGGTCAATGGCTTGTACGCCGTCGGCGAATGTTCATGTGTGAGCGTGCACGGTGCCAACCGCTTGGGCACCAATTCACTGTTGGATTTGCTGGTGTTTGGCAAAGCCGCTGGCAACCACATCGTCGAATTCCATCAGAAAAACAAGCTGCACAAACCCTTGCCTGCGGATGCCGCTGACCGCACCTTGGCGCGGTTGGCCCGCTTGGACAACAGCACCAGCGGCGAGTACGCGCAAGATGTGGCGAACGACTTGCGCGCCAGCATGCAAAAGCACGCGGGCGTCTTCCGCACCCAAGCCAGCTTGGACGAAGGCGTGACCCAAATTGCGGCTTTGCGAGAACGCGTCAACGCCATCGGCCTCAAAGACAAGAGCAAAATTTTCAACACGGCTCGCATCGAAGCCTTGGAAGTGGAAAACCTGATCGAATGCGCGCAAGCCACCATGGTGTCTGCTGCTGCCCGAC
>CANGZG010000195.1 GCA_947458415.1 Comamonadaceae bacterium
CCGACAAAACCGATCTGATCGGGTTGCAACAAATTGAAGCGGATGACGCTGAAATACAAAGTCATCAGCAAAGGAACCAACATCCACAGCAACAGCGTTGCCACTGCGGGTGTGAGCAATAAACGCGGCAGGATGCGGTTCATGGGTCAAGTCTTTTTTGAAACGCCAAGCCCGCCACAGGTGCAGGCTTGGCTGTTCATGGGTTTACTTGTAGTAGCCGGCTTTTTTCATTTCGCGCTCAGCCGCGGTTTGGCTGGCCTTGAGCGCGTCATCCACGCTGGTTTTGCCTGACAAGGCCGCGCTCATTTGCTGACCCACGGCAATGCCAATCGCTTGGAATTCGGGGATGGCGGCAAACTGCACGCCCACATACGGGCTCTTGGGCAAGGTCGCGTCGTTCGGGTTGGCCGAGTCAATCGCGGTTTTTTCGGCTTTGGCAAATCGTGCGGCTTTCAAGAACTCGGCATTGGCGTACGTGCTTTTGCGTGTGCCGGTTGGCACGGCACCCCAGCCATTGGTTTTGCCCACGAGGTTGATGTAGTCTTTGGATGTCGCCCATGTCACAAATTTTTGGGCAGCGTCCACTTTCTTCGAGCCAGCGGGAATGGCCAATGCCCATGCCCACAACCAGTTTGCACCTTTGGGGGTGGCCATGGTAGGTGCCTGAGCAAACGCCATTTGGTCAGCCACTTTGGATTGCTTGGGGTCGCTCACAAACGATGCAGCAATGGTCGCATCGATCCACATGCCGCATTTGCCTGAGTTGGTCAGCGCCAAAATTTCGTTGAAGCTGTTGGCCGCTGAACCGGGTGGGCCGTAATTTTTCAACAGGTCAACGTAAAAGTTGACGGCGTCTTTCCATGGTTTGGATTCGAGCTGGGGCTTCCACCCCATGTCAAACCATTGGCCACCAAAGGTGTTGACCATGGTGCTGAGAAACGCCATGTTGTCGCCCCAGCCGGGCTTGCCACGCAAACAAATGCCATAGACACCGTTTTTCGGGTCATGGATTTTGGCGGCCAGGTCTTTGATTTGCGGCCAGGTCGGACGCTCCGGCACTTGCACACCTGCTTTGTCCGCCAAATCTTTGCGGTACATCAGCATCGAGCTTTCGCCATAAAACGGCGCGGCGAACAATTTGCCCTCGACGCTCAAACCGTTGCGCATGGCGGGTAGCAAATCGTCTACGTCATAGTTGGCGTCGGTTTTCAATTCTTGCAACCAACCCTTTTTGCCCCAGATCGGGGTTTCGTACATGCCGATGGTCATCACGTCGAATTGGCCGCCTTTGGTGGCGATGTCGGTGGTCACACGTTGACGCAACACGCCTTCTTCCAAGGTGACCCATTTCAGTTTGATGTCGGGGTTGGCTGCCTCAAAGTTTTTTGAGAGTTTTTGCATTTCGATCATGTGACCGTTGTTGACGGTGGCAATCACGAGCTCGGTGGCCGCTTGGGCCATGCCTGCGCTCAACAGCGCGGCGGTAAGAACAGATGCGATGCGAAATTTCACGGGTGTCTCCTGACAATTGAATTCATTCAAAAAAATTGGTAACGGTTCGATCAACCGTTGCAACAATTCTGTCGTTGAATTCGTTCAGGATTTATACAAAAAAACAATGGATTGGTACTTTGTTGCATTAACCGATCAGGATATACCCCGACAAGTGAATGTCAATTTTGACAATTTAAGACATCAACCCGATTTGTTCTCGCAAGGTGTCGCACTGTCCGCGCCAATAGTCTGACGTGCCAAACCACGGAAAGTGCATGGGGAATGCCGGGTCGTCTTGCCGCCCTGCCAGCCATGCGCTGTAGTGAATGATGCGCAAGGTGCGCAGCGGTTCTATGCATTGCAGTTCACGCCGGTCAAAGCGGCGCACACTTTCATAGCCTTCGAGCACGATTTCCATGCGCTGGCGTCGCTCTGCCGTGTCACCGTGCACCAGCATCCACAGGTCTTGCACCGCCGGGCCCATGCGCGCGTCGTCCATGTCAACAAAATGCGGTCCGGGCTCAGGCATGCCTTCAGGGGTCCACAAAATATTGCCGGGGTGACAGTCGCCGTGCAAACGCAACCCCTTGAGTTCTGGCGGCATCTGTTGTTTCACCAACGCCAAGGCTTGATCGCACAAAGACAACCACTGCTGCTTTACTTCTTCGGCTATTTGGTTTTGCTGCACCAACTGATCACGCGGCTGCTCGCCAAAGGTGTGCAGGTTCAGCGCAGGCCTGACGCTGAATGCGTGCCGCTCGCCGACCAAATGCATGCGCGCCATCAACCGCCCGATCCACATCAACACCTCGGGGTCGTCCAACTCGGGCGCGCGACCACCGCGACGCGGACTGACGCTGAACCAGAAATGCCCGTCCACGCCGTCGTGCAGCACGCGGGTTTCATGCAGGCTCATGCTGTTCAACACCAAAGGCCCGACCACGGGAATGTCTTCGGCCACCAGCTCGGCGGTGAAACTGTGTTCTTCTCGTATCTGCGCTTCGGTCCACCGTGCAGGGCGGTAGAACTTGGCCACCACCGAACTGTCGTCATCCAAATGCGCCAGGTACACGCGGTTTTCGTATGAACTCAATGCACTGAGTCGCCCGTCAACCGCCAAGCCCAAGTCGCTCAAGGCATCCAACACCACCGACGGCGTGAGTACCTGGTAGGGATGCGCCATTCACACGCCCCAAACGATGGGCTGGTTGGCCTTGTGACAACGTTGCAGCATGTCGATCACGGGCTTGAACCGCTGACGAAGACCGATGGCTTCAAACCGTGGCGCGGGCTGGCCTTGCGCGATCGCGTCCGCTGTGGCCTGTGCTTGCGCCGCTTCTTGCTGGCTCACCGCGTGTTGCAACGCTTGCACGGCTGAGCGCATTTCTTCGACCGAAATGATGCCTTGGGGCCCAGGTGTTTTGCCAATGGTTTGCAAAAACAACTGGCCTTGTGGCTCCAACAGGATCAGGTCTCCTGCCGCTTTGGATTTGAATTTGTAAAGCATGCGCGTATTGTGCGCCCAAGGGAAAACCCCTGTCCTTTGGGTCCAGCCAGCGCTTGACGGTAATTGGTTTAAGCCTAAACAATATAGACATGAACATATTGTGCATTGGTGGCGGCCCCGCTGGTTTGTATTTCGCCTTGTTGATGAAACAGCAAAACCCAGATCACCACATCACTGTGGTCGAGCGAAACCGCCCTTACGACACGTTTGGTTGGGGGGTGGTGTTGAGCGACCAAACGCTGGACAACTTGCGTGCGGCTGATGCCGCCTCCGCCAAGGACATCGGCGAAGCCTTCAACCACTGGGACGATATCGAGGTGTTTTTCAAAGGACGCCGCATGCGATCTGGTGGCCATGGTTTTTGTGGCATTGGCCGCAAACACTTGCTCAACATCTTTCAAGCGCGGTGTGAAGCATTGGGTGTGAATTTGGTGTTTGAAACAGACGTCAGTGATGACCAAGCCTTGGCTCAGCAGTACCACGCCGATTTGGTGATTGCCAGTGACGGTCTGAACAGTCGCATTCGCCAGCGTTATGCCGACACCTATTTGCCAGACATTGACATGCGCAATTGCCGTTTTGTGTGGCTGGGTACACACCAGACCTTTGATGCTTTCACGTTTGCTTTTGAGCAAACTGAACATGGTTGGTTCCAAGCCCACGCCTACCCATACGACGCCCACACATCAA
>CANGZG010000196.1 GCA_947458415.1 Comamonadaceae bacterium
GAAAGATACCGTGCTCATGGCCATCGATGAAATCAATGCCAAGGGCGGTGTGTTGGGTAAGAAGCTCGAGCCTGTGGTGGTCGACCCCGCATCCAACTGGCCTTTGTTTGCAGAAAAAACAAAACAACTTTTAGGTCACGACAAGGTGTCTGTGATCTTCGGTTGCTGGACTTCCGTGTCTCGCAAGTCGGTGTTGCCCGTGGTTGAAGAAATGAATGGCTTGCTGTTCTACCCCGTGCAGTACGAAGGCGAAGAGTTGTCGAAGAATGTGTTCTACACCGGTGCGGCACCCAACCAGCAAGCGATCCCTGCGGTTGACTATTTGATGAGCAAAGACGGTGGCGCTGCCAAGCGTTGGGTGTTGTTGGGCACTGACTATGTGTACCCCCGCACCACCAACAAAATTTTGCGCGCTTACTTGAAAAGCAAAGGCGTGAAAGAGTCCGACATCGATGAAAAATACACACCATTTGGTCACTCGGATTACCAAACCATCGTGGCTGACATCAAGAAATTCTCTGCAGGCGGCAAAACAGCCGTGGTCTCCACCATCAACGGTGACTCCAATGTGCCTTTCTACAAAGAACTTGGCAACGCAGGTTTGAAGGCCAAAGACGTGCCTGTGGTCGCTTTCTCTGTGGGTGAAGAAGAATTGCGCGGCGTGGACACCAAGCCGCTTGTGGGTCACCTGGCCGCTTGGAATTACTTCCAATCGATCAAAAACCCAGCCAATGACGCGTTCATCAAAAAATGGTCTGACTATGCCAAAGCCAAAGGCATCGCCGGTCACAAAGACAAGCCTTTGACGAACGACCCGATGGAAGCCACTTACATCGGTATCAACATGTGGAAGCAAGCGGTAGAGAAAGCCAAGTCCACCGATGTCAACAAAGTCATCGCTGCCATGGCTGGTCAAACCTTCACCGCGCCCAGCGGCATCGTCAGCAAAATGGACGAGAAGAACCACCACTTGCACAAGTCGGTGTTCATTGGCGAGATCAAGGCCGATGGTCAGTTCAACGTGGTCTGGAAAACACCCGGTCCTGTGAAAGCCAAGCCATGGAGCCCGTTCATCGAAGGCAACGACAAGAAGCCTGACGAGCCTGTCAAGAAGTAACCCATGCGGTAACGCATTGACTGTTTGGGCAGTCAATGCTGTCAGAGAAAGACAAGGGGGAGGGCGCAAGTCACTCCCCCTTTTGATGAACAGCGAAAAGAGAAGGTATGAAAGCGACAGCTTGGTTTTGGGTGGGGTGTTTGTGCCTGTTGAATGCGACAACAGCGCTGGCACTGACGCCACAACAGGTGCAAGACATGGTCTCCGGTGAGACCGATGCCCGCATCGACAGTCTGCAAAAAGCCTTGACACAGCCGGATGCTTCCACCGCCGTGTTTTTACAGGCCTTGGCCGATGACGCGGTGGTGATGGCGGGTCAGCAAGTGATCATGGTCAGAGACGGCAAGGGCATCGATCCGGCCACCGGACAAGCGGTGGACATTCCTGCCAACGCAGAAAGCGTGGTGAGCAACAACCGCATGCGCGGCGAGATTGATTCCGCACTGGCCGCGCTGCAGCTGCTCAGCCCTGATGAGGCCGTGCGCATGAAAGCCGCCAAGGCTTTGGTGTCTGAACCCGACCCCAGTAAAAAACCATTGTTAGACAAAGCCTTGTCTGTTGAAACGAACGCAGCCATCAGCGAGTTGCTGTTGTTGGCGCAAGCGGCGATTGACATCACCAACCCAGATGCCGCCGTGCGATTGGCCGCGGCCAAAGCGTTGGGCAAAAGCAAAACACCGAACACGCAATTGCTGTTGAACCAACAAATGACGCAAGAAACGGATGCGGCAGTCAAAGCGCAAATGCTGGCTTCACTGTCAGAGATCAAATCAGCGTTGGCCTGGGGCGAGCGCTTGGGTGCGTTGTTCACCGGCTTGAGCTTGGGTTCCATCTTGTTGTTGGTTGCCTTGGGCCTGGCCATCACCTACGGTTTGATGGGGGTGATCAACATGGCGCACGGTGAATTGATGATGGTTGGTGCCTATGCCACGTATGTGGTGCAAGCGTTTTTCCGTCAACACATGGGCGCGGCATTTGACTATTACTTGGTGGCGGCCTTGCCCGTGGCGTTTTTGTCATCGGCCTTGGTCGGTGCCGTGCTTGAAAGAACCGTGCTCAGGTATTTGTACGGCCGCCCGTTGGAAACTTTGCTCGCCACATGGGGCATCAGTTTGATACTGATGCAAACCGTGCGAACCCTGTTCGGCGCGCAAAACGTTGCGGTGGAAAACCCGTCTTGGATGAGCGGCGGCATCCAAGTGCTGGTGAATTTGAGCTTGCCATGGAACCGCTTGTTGATTGTGGTGTTCGCATTGATGGTATTGGCAGGTGTGGCCTTGCTGATCAGTCAAACACGCTTGGGCCTGTTTGTGCGCGGCGTCACACAAAACCGCGCCATGGCGTCTTGCATGGGGGTCAACACCGCGCGCATTGACACGTATGCATTTGCACTGGGTTCTGGCATTGCAGGGCTGGCTGGGTGTGCGTTGAGTCAGATTGGCAATGTGGGTCCGGACTTGGGGCAAGGCTATATCGTTGACGCGTTCATGGTGGTGGTGCTCGGCGGTGTCGGCCAATTGGCGGGCACGGTGTATGCCGCATTGGGCTTGGGTGTGCTCAACAAATTTCTCGAAGGTTGGACCGGCGCGGTGTTGGCCAAAATCGCTGTGCTGGTGTTCATCATCGTCTTCATCCAAAAACGGCCGCAAGGTTTGTTTGCGATGAAGGGTCGCAGTGCGGAGGCTTGACATGTCACAGATCACGCTTCCTCAACCCCCTCGTTTGTTGCCCCCCATGGGATGGGCAGTGTTCATCGGCTTGCTGTTGGTCGTCGGTGTACTGGTGCCATTGCTCAACCTAGGGTTGCCTGTGTCGCACCCGTTGCACATGAGCGATTTCGCAGTGTCCTTGGTCGGCAAGATCATGTGCTTTGCCATCTGTGCCTTGGCCATGGATTTGATCTGGGGCTACACAGGCATTTTGTCTTTGGGACATGGCTTGTTCTTCGCGTTGGGCGCCTATGCGATGGGCATGTACCTGATGCGACAAATTGGCACCGACGGCAATTACAAATCTGAACTGCCCGACTTCATGGTGTTCCTCGACTGGAAAGCCTTGCCTTGGCATTGGTATGTCAGCGACAGCTTTGTCGCCACTGTGTTGTTGGTGGTGCTTGCACCAGGTTTGCTGGCATGCGTGTTTGGCTATTTCGCATTCCGTTCACGCATCAAAGGCGTTTACTTCTCGATCATCACCCAAGCCATGACCTTTGCGTTCATGCTGCTGTTCTTTCGCAATGAAACCGGCTTTGGTGGCAACAACGGCTTCACCGATTTCAAGCGAATTTTGGGCATCCCGATCGCCACCCCATCCATGCGCATGGTGTTGTTTGTCATGACCGGGTTGTGTTTGTTGGGGTGCTATTTGACCGCGCGCTGGCTGGTGCAAAGCAAATATGGCCGTGTCTTGCAAGCCATTCGTGACGCTGAA
>CANGZG010000197.1 GCA_947458415.1 Comamonadaceae bacterium
ACACCTTCTTGCCATCCAAGATGCGGCACAAATCAGCCACATTCGTGGCTGGCCACATTTTGGCGGGCCCGTATTCAACACCCGGAACCATCACTGTGAATTCGCCCGCGCGTAACCCAAAGCGCACCAAGGTTTGGCGAACCTCTTCCGAAGACCGTTGCAGCAACGGCATGAGCGTTTTGTCTTTGGGTGCGGGTTGTCCGCTGAGCGCAAAATAAAACGGCACCATCGGTGGATGCTTATCGGGATCTGGGTTTGGCAGTCGCTTGGTCAACACCCCATAGCGCGCCTCGCCGTGATAACCAATGCGCTCTGGAATGCCCGCCATCCACGGCAACAACGCACTTTTGAATGAATTGGGTGCGACATATGCCCGGTCAAACATGCCACGCCATTGGCGAGCGAGTTCACGGCGCTGCGCCCACTGCAATTTGCCATGCACAAAAGGCAGTTCAAGAATGTTCACCACGCTGTCCATGTGTTGGTACACCGGTGCCACCCATGACAAGGCCGCCACGGTGATCTGCTCGCCTTGTCGGTGCAACTCGCGCAACAACGGCTCGGTCATGACGGCGTCACCAATCCATTGTGGCGCGATGAACAAGGTGCGGGTCATGGCTGGGCCCAGCACCGGTGCGCGACTTCAATGCGAATGCGCATGTTCACCGTCTTTCAATCGGTAAACGGTAGAGCAATACGGGCATTTGGCTTGGCCGGTGCGCGCCACATCCAGAAACACTTTGGGGTGGGTGTTCCACGTGGCCATGCCGGCCAAGGGGCTGGGGCAAAACACCCCGCCGTGCCCGTTGAGGTCAGTGGCTTTGAGTTCTATGGCGGAGGTAGAGGTCGTTTGCGTCATCACACTGCGGTCAGCCAATGGGCGTACTTGGGATTGCGTCCGTTGACGATGTCAAAGAACGCGGTTTGGATTTTTTCGGTGATCGGGCCTCGGCTGCCAGCGCCAATTTCAATGCGGTCGAGTTCTCGAATCGGCGTGACCTCGGCCGCGGTGCCGGTGAAAAAAGCCTCGTCGGCGATGTAGACCTCGTCGCGCGTGATGCGCTTTTGCACGATCTCCAAACCCAAATCTTTGGCGATATGAAACACCGTGTTGCGGGTGATGCCATTGAGGGCGCCTGCCGATAAATCGGGGGTGTAAATCACACCGCCTTTGATGATGAACAGGTTTTCGCCCGCGCCTTCAGACACAAACCCAGAGGCATCCAACAACAAGGCTTCGTCGTAGCCGTCGTCCAATGCCTCCATGTTGGCCAAGATCGAGTTGGTGTAGTTGCTCACCGCTTTGGCCTGCGTCATGGTGATGTTGACATGGTGGCGTGTGTAACTGCTGGTTTTGACCCGGATGCCGCGCTTCATGCCGTCGTCACCAAGGTAGGCGCCCCAAGTCCACGCAGCGACCATCAAATGAATTTGGTTCCCTTTGGGGCTGACGCCCAGTTTTTGTGAGCCGATCCAAGTCAGGGGTCTGACGTAGCCGCTTTTCAATTGGTTGGCGCGCACCACGGTGCGTTGCGCTTCGTTGACTTGGTCTGGCGTGAACGGGATTTTCATGCGCAGAATTTTGGCGCTGTTGAAAAGCCGCTCGGTGTGTTCTTGCAAACGGAAAATCGCTGTGCCGTTGGCCGTGTCATAAGCGCGCACACCCTCGAATGCGCCGCAACCGTAATGCAGCGTGTGTGACAGCACATGGATTTTCGCGTCACGCCACTCGACGAGTTCGCCATCCATCCAAATCTTGCCGTCACGGTCATGCATGGGGGGAGGCAGGGCACTCATGGAAATCCTTTCGGGGGCTGTCAGACTGTTAAAAGGACGCGATTTTACGTCCCGCCGCCGCCCTCGGAAACCTCCGCTTGGCGCTGCAGTGTCCACTGCACCAAGCGACCCTCTTTGAACTCACACGTCACCTTGTCGCCATGGGCATCATGCCAAGCGAATATTTCAGGCTGTTGCCCGGTCTCGGTCTGCAATTGCCCCAAGCTGCGCGCCTGCCCAATCACGTTCAACAAGCGCAGCCCTTTGTGCAAAGATGCATGGAACATGACCGCGTTGTCTACGGAACCCACGGGGCGCTCGGCGGCACTTTCCATGGTTTTCATCAAGCGTGTCACATGTTGCAGCAGCCAAAAAATGATGCCGCTCGATGTGAGTGAAAAGCCCCACCAACCGAATGCTCGAAAAGACGCATACAGCAGGCCAGCCAAGCCCAGGGTGAGCAACAAGGTTCGCCAGTTCATGCGCGCATTTTGACCCAAGCCCTCAGTTGGGTGAGTTACTTGGGGATCTTGACGGTTTTGTGATCAAACTCGCCAATGGCTGCTTGGCTGTGACAGGCGCTGCATTGGGAGGCGCTTAAACGCATGGGCTTTTTCCAAAAACTCCCTGGGATTTTTTTGCTATTGCGGTGAATGTTTTGCCACCAATCTGATTGGGTGATTCGATGTTGTGGCGGGTCTTGCTGGGCGGAAGGCGGATAGGTGCCCGCATTCTTCTGCAGCCATTCTGAAATTTCTTGTTGGGTATCCACATTGACCATCACACTGGCACCGAAATGGGCAGGCATGTCTGCCAACAACTGCTGCCATGCATTGGCTGACAACAAGCCAGGGGGATAGGCATGGTGGCAAACGGTGCATTGCTGGATATACGGTGAAAACGAAGGTATGGGGACACTGACTTGGGCATGCGATAAGTGCATGAGCGACATGCACAACAACAGCACAGACATTTTCTTTCTGTTCATCATGTTGGCTCCTCAAAATTGATGAACCCATTTTGAAAAAGAAATCCTCAGGTCTGTTTGATCCAACGCAATGTTTGCTCAAAAATCTGGCGTCAACCCCATTGACGCAACACCCCGATCGCGTCGTCAACCCTTTCCACCGCATGCACTGTCATGCCTTCTATCGGCTTTTTGGGTGCATTGGCTTTGGGTATCAACGCCACGCTGAACCCAAGTTTGGCGGCTTCTTTCAAGCGCTCTTGGCCGCGCGGTGCTGGGCGCACTTCACCGGCCAAGCCTATTTCGCCAAACGCCAAAAACCCCTTGGGCAAGGGCTTGCCACGCAAGCTGCTTTGGATGGCCAACAACACCGCCAGGTCGGCCGCAGGTTCGCTGATGCGCACGCCTCCCACCGCATTCACAAACACATCTTGGTCCATGCAAGCCACACCGGCATGTCGATGCAACACCGCCAGCAACATGGCCAAGCGGTCGCGGTCCAACCCCACCGATAGCCGCCGTGGCGATGGTCCGCCACTGTCTACCAACGCTTGAATTTCCACCAGCAAAGGCCGGGTGCCTTCCAGGGTGACCATGACACAACTGCCGGGCACCGGCTCGGCGTGCTGGCTCAGAAAAATCGCGCTCGGGTTGCTCACGCCCTTTAAGCCTTTTTCGGTCATGGCAAACACGCCAATCTCGTTGACCGCGCCAAAACGGTTTTTGATGGCCCGCACCAGCCGATAGCTGGAATGGGTGTCACCCTCGAAATACAGC
>CANGZG010000198.1 GCA_947458415.1 Comamonadaceae bacterium
CAGCAAGGGGCTGCGTGCTAACAAACTGGAAGCAACGGAAATGCCTGCAGCACCGCCGCCCACGATCACCACATCGTGGCGGGCATCGGCTTGGTCGGTTGGGGTTCTGCCGCCGTTTGCAATGCGTTGAACCAACGGTTTCATATCAAAGCCCACTTTTTGCGACGCCTCCAAAATTTGTGGAAGCGGCGTGACACCCGCTTGTGACAAAGCCCACATGGTTGTTGAGCGCATACCAGTGCGGCAGTATGCCAACACAGGGCCGGGCAAAGTTTTTAAGAGTTCATCAAACGCCTTGCCATCTTCATCTCGCACCTTGCCGGTTTCAGCGGGGAGGTAGCGGGCCTGTAAGCCGTGTTGATTGGCACAGGTTTCGATTTCTTTGAAGCTGGGTTGGTCCGGGCCTTCGCCATCAGGGCGGTTGCAGATGATGGCTTTGAAGCCTGCATTCGCAATGGCTTGCATCTCCGATACGGAGATTTGCGGGCTGATGGAAAGGTGAGGGGTGAGTGCTTTGTTGTCCATGATGACTCCAGAGTAAAGGATCAAACAGCGTTGAATGGGACTTTGCGAGGGAGAACTTTCCTCAGCCGGCAGGCCAAGGCCGCGGATGTTGTCAATTTTTCCAGGTCAAAGGTCTCAGCTTGCATGGGCGGTATGTCCTGTTTGTTCGGGTGGTGATGAAGAAATTATATTGAAAAATATTTTGTTTGTAAATATATTATTGAAAAACTAATTCAAAATGGAATAAATCACATGATTCAAGCTGCTTTTCATCCTCAAGTCACCTTGGAAATGCCAGAACTCATCCTGCCTGCGGTGCAAATCAACATCCGCGCGGGTGAGTTGCCACCCAAGGAGGACAATGGCATCGCCTACGCCAAAATTCCTTTGAACGCGCTGTGACCATGGCATGCCGTGGCAGTGGCCGATGGCGAAGGTCGCAACATTTGAAAAAAACTACCCCGCGCCATACCCCATTTGCATGGGCAACCAAAGCACGATGGAAGGGAACAAGGTCATCGCCACCAACAGCGTCAACAGCATGACCAGGAACAACCAACCTTCGCGCACCATCGCCATGATGGGAATGCCGGTCAGTGCTTTGGTGACAAACAGCAACATGCCAAACGGTGGGTGTATCAATCCAATCATCATGTTGAGCACGACCAACACCCCAAAGTGAACCGGGTCAATGCCCAGCAGCCCAACCGCCGGTAGCAACATGGGCACAAACACGAGCAACAACACCGACACATCCAGAAAACACCCGAGCACCAAAAACAGTGCGTTGACCATGAACAAAAATGCAACGGGCTGTAACTGTTGCTGCTCCACCCAAATTGCCAAGGCTTGAGGCACACCCTCTGCGGTGAAAGCGTATTGCAGCATGAACGATCCCGCCAAAATGATGGTGATCACGGCGCTGGCGCGAGCAGACTCGATCACCACGCCCCAAAACGCCCGCAAGCTCAATGCCTTGAACACACAAGCTGACAACACCAAGGCGTGCAAGGCAGCCACGGCGGCGGCCTCGGTGGGGGTGAAGACGCCCGAGTAAATACCACCCAACAACACGACAGGCAAGGACAGCGGTGCAGCACCGCGCCAAGCAATGCCCCACCATTCACGGCGCGGCACGGGTTCATCGCGCGGCATGCCGCGTCGGGTGGCGATGACATGTACCGTCATCATCATCAACAAGGTCATCAGCACACCGGGCACCACGCCACCCAAAAACAAAGCTCCGACAGACGTGCCTGACACCAACGCGTAAATCACCATGGGAATGGACGGCGGGATCATGGGCCCAAGCGTGGCGCTGGCCACCACCACGGCGCCCGCAAAGCCGGGCGAGTACTCTGGCTTTTTCAGCATTTGTCGAATCGTCACCAAGCCTGGGCCAGCAGCGTCTGCCAATGCACTGCCACTCATGCCTGAAAACACCACGCTCACCAAAATGTCTACCTGCGCCAAGCCGCCGCGCATGCGACCCACCAGCAGTCGGCAAAAATCAAAAATGCGTTCGCTTACCGTGCCGGCATTCATGAGGTTGGCCGCAAACACAAACAAGGGCACGGCCAGCAACACATAACTGTTGTAGAGGCCTTGTCCGACTTGCTCGATCACCAGTGCCATGTCCTGTCCTTTGACCGCCAGGTAAGCCGCACCTGACATCCACATGGCCAAGCCAATGGGCAAGCCCAGCAACATGCCAACCAGGATGACAAGCACCATGGTCAACAAGGCCAGTGTCATGGCAAGGACCTCAGCGTTTGAGCCAGTTGCCATGCGCTGTGAATGGCTTTCAACACCAACATCACCAAGGCGACCAGCAAAGGTAAAAACACCCAAAACAAAGGCAAGCCCATGACGGCCGTGGCTTCGCGGCGCATGTACCACACGTAGTCCCAACTGGCGGGCAAAGCCCACAGTGCCAAGCCACCCAGCATCAGTTGCCCCACGGTGTGTAACCCGGCACGAATCGGTGGGGGAAAGCGGTTCACCAAGACATCAACTGACACATGGGCAGTGGCCGGCACCATGAAAGCACACGCCCAAAAAATCACCCACACATACAGCACAACGGCCATTTCATCGGTCCATGGCAAGGGTTGATTGAACAAAAACCGTGCGCCAATTTGCAAAATGAACACCACAAACAGCGCCAAAAACAGCAAGCCTCCGATGTGCTCCAACCAACGTTTGAAGGTCAGCATGCGCCTAGCGAACCGCTTCAATCCGCGCCAGCAATCCCGTTGGCCAAGTGGCAGCCAAATCAGAGGTGGTGTAGCGCTGGGTGACTTGTTGCCTGAAGGCCGCGACATCGGGTGTGGTGATTCGCAAGCCTTGCTTTTTCAAATCGTCCAAGATGTTTTTTTCGTCCGCCAAGCGTTGCTCGTTGTTGTAACGCGCTGCCGCTTGGGCCGCAGTTTGCACTTTTTGGCGTTGCGCGGGCGTCATGCCATCCCAGGTTTTTTGGCTGATGGCGATGAACAAGGCGTCAACCAAGTGGCCGGTCAACACCACTTGTTGGCTGACCTCATGGAATCGCGCGGCGCGCACGGTGGGCAAGGGGTTGTCTTGGGCATCGATGGTGCCGGTCTTGAGCGCCATGTACACCTCTGCAAACGCCAGTGGCGTGGCTGTGGCACCCAATGCATTGCCCAAAAACAACCATTCTTTCGAGGCTGGCATGCGCAATTTCAGTCCTTTGAGGTCTGCCGGGGTTTTCACCTCACGTGCTTGTCGAAGCACCAATTGACGGGTGCCAAGGTAAGCGGTGGCCAGCACTTTGATGCCCATGCGCTCAGACACTTGCTTGAAACCTTCTTTGCCAATCGGGCCATTGAAAATCTTTTGCTGGTGAGGCACATCTCGCACCACATAGCCTGCAGTGAACACCGAAAAAAACGGAACTTGACGCGACAGGTCCGCGGGTGACAAAGCACTGAGTTCAAGGTTGCCGCGCGCCATCGCCGCCGCCTCAGCGGCTTGCTTGAACAAACTGC
>CANGZG010000199.1 GCA_947458415.1 Comamonadaceae bacterium
CGTCTTCAATGAAGTCGCCCAAGTGTGAATCATCGTCGTCACCGATCGGTGTTTCCATGGAAATCGGCTCTTTGGCGATCTTCATGATCTTGCGGATTTTGTCCTCCGGCATTTCCATTTTTTCAGCCAAAACGGACGCATCGGGCTCGAACCCAAACTCTTGCAAGTGCTGACGGCTGATGCGATTCATCTTGTTGATGGTTTCGATCATGTGCACAGGAATGCGGATGGTGCGGGCTTGGTCGGCGATAGAGCGCGTGATGGCCTGGCGGATCCACCAAGTGGCGGAGGTTGAGAATTTGTAGCCGCGACGGTATTCGAATTTGTCCACAGCCTTCATCAAACCGATGTTGCCTTCTTGGATCAAGTCGAGGAATTGCAAACCACGGTTGGTGTACTTTTTGGCGATCGAGATGACCAAGCGCAAATTGGCTTCGATCATTTCTTTTTTGGCATTGCGTGAAGCGCGTTCGCCTTCGTTCATGCGCTTGTTGATGTCCTTGAGTTCGGCCAGAGGAACCACCACGCGGTTTTGAATCTCGGTCAATTTGGTTTGCAACTCTTGGATCGCAGGAATGTTGCGGGTCATGGTGACAGACCAAGGCTTGCCAGCAGCCGATTGTTTTTCCACCCATTTCAGGTTGAGCAAATTGGCAGGGAATTCTTTGATGAACATTTCCTGTGGCATGCCGCAACGGTCCACGATGATGCGGCGCAATTCGCGTTCTTTCTTGCGCACGTCATCCACTTGCGAGCGAACCAAATCGCACAGCTTTTCAATGGTGCGTGCGGTGAAACGCACGGTCATCATCTCTTCGCTGATGGATTTTTGAATCTTCATGTAGGCCGGCGTGCCGTAGCCTTCTTTGTCGAAGCTTTTGCGCAACTTTTCAAACAAGGTTTGAATGCGGTCAAGCCGGGTCAACGCCTCGCTCTTGAGTTCTTCGAGTTTTTTGGTGAGTGCTTTGGAGCCGCCTTTGCCGTCGTCGTCGTCAGAGTCATCGAACTCGTCGAAGTCTTCTTCAGCCACGTAGTCGTCGGCTTCATTGGCGTTGGTGAATCCATCGACGATGGTGGAGATCACCACCTTGTCTTCACGGATGTCAGCGGCCATGCGCAGAATCTCGGCGACCGTGGCAGGTGAGGCGCTGATGGCTTCCATCATCGCCATCAAACCACCTTCAATGCGCTTGGCGATTTCAATTTCGCCTTCGCGTGTCAGCAATTCCACGGTACCCATCTCGCGCATGTACATGCGAACCGGGTCGGTGGTGCGGCCAAATTCGCTGTCAACGGTTGACAGGGCCGCTTCGGCTTCTTCTTCGGCTTCTTCTTCACTGGCCACGGTGGGACCAGTGTTGTTGATGATCAGCATCTCGGCATCGGGTGTTTGTTCAAACACCGCCACACCCATGTCATTCAACATGGTGATCACCACTTCCAGTGTTTCTGCATCGACCAGTTTGTCGGGCAAGTGGTCGGAGATTTCGCCGTGGGTCAGGTAGCCGCGCGTTTTGCCCAGCTTGATCAGGGTTTTGAGTCGCGAGCGGCGTTTGGCCAAATCTTCTTCAGACAAGATGGCTTCATCCAAACCAAACTCTTTCATCAAGGCGCGTTCTTTCGCCTTGCTGATCTTCATGCGAAGCGGTTTGACCTTTTCGCTGCTGCTGGCGGTTTCATCCGCGAACTCGGCTTCCAAGTCGATGATGTCATCATCTTCTATGGCTTTTTTGGCGGCACCTTTGACTTTGGCCGCTGCTTTGACGGTGGCTTTGGGTGGTTTGGCGCGTTCTGCGGACGGCTTGGCAGGTGCTTTGGTGGCGGGCTTGCTGACCGCTTTGGCAGCAGGTTTCGCGGCGGTTTTGGCGACTGGCTTTGCGGCGGCTTTCACTGCAGGTTTGGCTGCAGGCTTGGCAGTGGGTTTGGCGGCGGCCTTCGTGACCGGCTTGGCAGGGGTTTTGGCGGCTGGTTTGGCTGAGGCTTTGGGTGCAGGTTTGGCAGTGGCTTTGGTCACGGTTTTGGTCACAGGTTTGACGGCTGTTTTCACAGCGGGTTTGGCAACGGCCTTAACGGCTTTGGCAGGTTTTTTGGCAGGCATGTCAATCCTCTTTCAAAAAAATATCAAGCTCGCTCGGTGAATTGAGCGCAATGGCTGATCTAGGAGGGCAAACAAGCGGGTGGGGCGAACATTTGGTGTGCAATCCTTGCGGAGGTTGGCGGGTCGTGCGCTGGTTGTCACGGTTGGCCGGGCCCGGAGGTGTTGCTGTCGCGCTTGTTGGAAGGCGGATTATACCAGAGGGGCCTTTTTCAAACCTGCCAATCGGGCATTCAATTGCTTGATAAGGGCATAAGCCTGTGGGTCAGTCGCCATGCGGCGGGTCAGATCATCGATTTGATTCGCCAAGTGCACTTTTTCCAACTCGAGCATGATGCTTTGCAATTCGCTGGCATCGTTGTCCATGTTCAAGGGCGTGTGATCGATCAGCTGAGCCAATAAAACTTCGTCTTCGTGGCCGCGCAAACCTTCTCGCAAAGCGGCCACCGGTTGCACGCCATGTTCATGCCATTGCTGGTCCAGCCATGCGAACAAGCGACCATGCGGGGGCGGCAAATCCATCAGTAAATGTTGAAGCGGTGAAGCAAGTGCCGCCCACTGGGGCATGTCTGTGAAAAGAATTTGTAGCGCACGGTCTTGGCGACTGGGAATTTTTCTTCGCAATGACACAGGGCGCGCGGCTGAATGGGTGGGCGCTGAAGACCAAGGTTTGTCGGACTTCGCCGAGGGGCGACGGCGTTGGGTGGTGGCGTTTGCCGCAGCGCCTTGCCACAGTCTCAAAAGCTCGCGTTCACCGATGTCGACCAAGGTGGCAAATTCGCCAAGCAATTGTGTTTTGAGAACACCCTCGGGCATGGCCATCCACAAAGGCTTGGCTTGAGAGGCCAACAACGAGCGACCCTCTGCGGTGTCAAGGTCGCAACCTTCACGCGCCACTTCCACCATGAAGCGACTCAGCGGTGTGGCATCCGACACCATTCGCGCAAACGCTTCTTTGCCATGCTCACGGATGAAACTGTCCGGGTCATGCTCGGCGGGTAAAAACAAAAATTTCACATTGCGTACGTCGCTGGCATACGGCAAGGCCCCGTCCAATGCCTTGCGTGCTGCGCGTCGTCCGGCTGCATCGCCGTCGAAGCTGAACACCACGGCATCGGTGAAGCGAAACAGTTTTTGCACATGGTCTGTGGTGCAGGCGGTGCCCAAGGTGGCGACCGCATTCGCAAACCCCAATTGCGCCAGAGCGACCACGTCCATGTAGCCTTCCGTCACCAACACATAGCCGGCTTCGCGTAAGGCATGTCTGGCCTCAAACAAACCAGACAACACGCGTCCCTTGCTGAACACGGGTGTTTCAGGCGAGTTCAA
>CANGZG010000200.1 GCA_947458415.1 Comamonadaceae bacterium
AGCCAGCAAAGAGCATTTTGCTGATGGCGCCATTTACGACCAAATTTCTCAATCGATTAAGCGCTGATAGAGCAATTCAAACGAAGGAAATCACATGACATTTTCATTCCTAAACCATTTGAAACGTCACCGCATCAGTGCCGCATTGCTTGCTGGGGCGATGTTCTCCATGCCAACCTTGGCTGCGCTAGATGATGCGAAAGCCATTTTGGAAGTGCTGCTCAAAAAAGGCGTGATCACACAAAAAGATTACGACAAGACACTGGAAGAATGGAACAGCAAACCGCTGGATTCAGTACCTCCCGTGCAGTTTGTTCAAGACGCATTAGGGGTTCAAGCCAAAGACGTTCAAAAAGCTGTGGAATTCACCAAGAAAGATGAAAAGAACGGCAGCGTCAAACCCAGCGGCTTTGGCTGGGTATCTGCAGATGGTGAAAACAATATCAATGTGTCGGGTTTGGTTCATTATGATGTTCGAAATATTTCCAATGGTTTATCTGCTTCAGAAGACAGAGACTCTTCCTCAGGGGCAGACAACTTTGAAGTTCGCCGAGCGCGCATTGGTCTCAATGGCACGCTTTGGAAAAATGTGGATTTTGAAGTGCTTACCAATTTGGTGGGCTCCAGTCCCAACTTGATTCACCGTGCTTACATCAACTACAGCTACAACAAGCAAGCCCAAATTCGTATCGGTCGTTTTAAGCAACCGTTTTCGCTGGAAGAGCAAACCAGCGCGAACGCCATTGATTTCATGGAGCGCTCGTACGGCAACCAAATGGTGGCTGGCCAAAGAAATGGCGCCATGGTGTTTGGTTCGCCCATCAACGGACTGACCTATGCGGTGTCTGTGTACCAAGATGGTTTCAATGAGTTGTCAAACACCAACCAAGTGGGGACCTTGGGGATAGGTCGCGTGACTGCCAACTTGGCTGAACTCAGCGGCAATAAGGACAGCGTGATTCACTTGGGCTTCGCACTGGATAAAGGTAAATATGAAGTCACCCCAACGACTTCCACGGATACCGGGCTAGCAGCATCTGCACTTACACGGGCAACTGTCTTGGCTTTCCGCACAGAAAACAGAGGCCTAGGCAACGCATACCGAGCACAAATAGCAGGAGATATCGTCACTGCAGGATACGGTGTATCTGGAAATAATGTGGCAAATATCAATAAGAATTTGCAAGGTATCGAGTTGGCATTGGCACAGGGTGCATTTAAATTTCAAACGGAGTATTTCAATTCAACATACGGAGTGAGTTCAATAAACTATTGTTCTGTCACAACTGCTTCTCCAGCTTGTACGCTTGGTGACTCATATTCATCCTCTTTTAATCTCAAGGCAAAAGCTGCTTATTACGAAGTTTTCTATAACTTGACGGGTGAAAGCTGGGCCAGTTCTTACAGGTCAGGAGCATTCACAAGCATCAAGCCTAAAGCCAATTTCAATTTAGGTTCAGGTGGTGGTTGGGGTGCTTGGCAGGTCGGCCTTCGTTATTCAACCTATGAGGTTGGTGAGCCAAGCAGTTTCACAGGAAGAACCAATGTGGTGGGGGCAGTTTCAACTGGAAGCGCGAAGGTCAATAACATCACAGGATGGACCAGTCGAGGGGAAAATTCTGAAAATGCACAAACAATCACCTTGGGATTGAATTGGATTCTGAATCCCAATTCCAGAGTATTGATGAACTATTCTGAAACCAATTTTGATCGTCCAGTGACCTATCTGTCAACGACAACGCCAGCTACTTTGGGCAGTACCAGCAATGAGAAAGTGTTGTCCGTCAGAACCCAATTGAATTTTTAAAATAAATACGTCCGAGGGAGCAATTCGAAGCGCAGTCCGAAAAGGCTGCGTTTTTTTATGCACTGTCAAGGTCACACTGCATCGCTTTGCGCAAAGCGTCTGACAAGGTTGGCGTTTTGCCCTCTATTCCATCTGCCACCAATTGTGCACAGAGCAGGGCGGTGGTCAAACCCCGTGAACCCAACGCGGACAAGACATGCAAGCCTGCTAGCCGTTGTTCATTCAACGGTCCTGCCTTGGGCAGACGGTTGACCGAAGCGCAACGAACACCCACCCATGCATTCAGTGATGCTTGGTCTTGCCATTGCACTGTGAGTGCGCCAGCAATGGCGGGCAGTAATTGGCTGAGCCTTTCAAAATTATGGTCATGGGCTTTAACACTCACCTCGGTGCTGGCATTGTTGCGCTCAAACGTTGCACCGCTGTACCAAGCATGACCGTCGCTCGTTGGCACATGCGCCACAAAGCTGCCGTGTCCGTTGACTGCAAAACGCGGCAGCACGGGGTCAAGTGCAGGTGGTTGCAAGCCCCATGACACTTGACCGGAGATGGGATGCAAGCCCATGTCAGGCTCGTACAAGACCTGGTTCAAAAAATCTGGGGTCTGTGCGCCAGTGGCTATCACGACATGGGGTGCTGATTCGGTGGTGTAGGTGTGCGAGCTGCCCATGCTGGGAATGGAAATATGGTGCTTGATACGCAATTGCCATTCCCCTGTGGCAGCGCTTTTTTGCATGTTTTCAACTTCATGCAAGCCCATGAAACTGATGTTGTCATGGCTTAAAAGCGCGCGCACCAAAGCCAAGGGTTTGATCCACGCGCCTTGAGGTTGCCAAAGGTCATTCGAGTTGTGGCTGCTCAAACCAGCGGCACTCAGTTGTTGCGCATCAGCCAATTGCACATGGGAAAACCACACACTGTCCTCGGTAGGCGCTTGCCAAGGTTTCTTGGCGTGGTCAGCTTCGTTCAGTCGTCTTTCAAGCACGCCGCTTTGTGACCAGTCTTGTCCATGGATCAAATGTTGGCGAGCGAACGCCAATGTGTATTGCATGCCAGCACGGGTCAATTGGGATAACGGGTTATCGTCTGGAGAAGCATGGCAAGACACCACGCCAAGCGGTACACCCGAGGCAGCGGCACATGGGTCTCCCGCGGTGTCCAACACTTTGACTTGCCAACCGCGGTCTGCCAGCGCACGTGCGCATGCCGCGCCGGCAATGCCACCGCCGATGACGATACAGCGTTGATCCAAAGCCATCGTCAGCTCAATGCATCAAGCGGCGGGCGGCGGCACATAGCCTTGGGCGGCATCTGCGCCGTCGCCAAAGAAATGGTTTTCCATCTGGCGTGCCAAGTATTGGCGAGCACGCAAATCGGCCAAATTCAAACGGTTTTCATTGACCAACATGGTCTGGTGTTTCAGCCATGCAGCCCAAGCCTCTTTGCTGACGTTTTCCCAAAGGCGTTTACCCAGGTCACCAGGGTAAGGCGGGAAGTCCAAGCCTTCGGCTTCTTTTTCAAGTTTGATGCAATGAACGGTGCGTGCCATGAAATTCCTCGCGTGTGTCAGACAAAGCCGTGACTGTAGCAAGCTTTGAA
>CANGZG010000201.1 GCA_947458415.1 Comamonadaceae bacterium
GAGGCCATTCCCTTCAAAGACCTGTTCATTGGGGTCGGTTTAGATTCCAGCGAGCGCGGCCACCCCCCAGAAAAATTCGCGCGCGTGTTTGCCCGTGCGCGGCAACTCGGCTTGCGTGCAGTGGCGCATGCGGGTGAAGAAGGACCGCCGGCTTACATATGGGGTGCGCTCGATGTGTTGCATGCAGAACGCATCGACCACGGTGTACAGGCAGTGCATGACGCGGCCTTGATGCAACGCTTGATCAAAGATCGGGTGCCGTTGACCGTGTGTCCTTTGTCCAACTTGAAGTTGTGCGTGTTTCCTGATTTGTCACAACACAACCTGGGTCAAATGCTGGACCAAGGCGTGTGTGTCATGTTGAACTCTGACGATCCCGCGTATTTCGGCGGCTATTTGAACGACAACTATTTGCAAACCTTTGCCGCGCTGGGTTTGAATGCGTCGCAGGCTTACCAATTGGCCCGCAACAGTTTTGAAGCTGCGTTTGTGCCAGAGGCGCAAAAACAAATCTGGCAAACACAACTTGATGATTGCTTTCGCCAGTTCGGTGCTTAGGCAATCGGTGCACGCATGACGACCCCGCAACCCGTGGCAGTGGTGGGTGGCGGCATCGGTGGCTTGTCGGTGGCGCTGGCGTTGGGGCGTGTCGGCGTCCACACCACGGTTTACGAACAATCGCCGCAGTTTGAAGAACTGGGGGCAGGCATCGGCTTAGGCCCCAATGCGGTCAGACGTTTGGACGCGTGGGGCTTGGGCCAATCTTTGCGTGAGATCGCCTGCGTTCCCGACGCTTTGCTGGTGCGCGATGCAGAAGATGGTCGTGTGCTTGGGCGCTTGCCAATGGCCGATGCGTTTGTGTCGCGCCATGGTGCTCAATACCTGACCGTGCACCGAGCGGACTTGCACCAACTGCTGCTCAAGTCCTTGCAACAACAGGCCACGGCGGCATTGAAATTCAACCATGGCTTGCGTGCATTGACACAAGCACCAACGGGTGTGCAACTGACTTTTGACAATGGCGAGCAGGTGGATTCGGTTCAGGCGTTGATTGGTGCAGATGGCTTGCACAGCCGGGTACGTGGTGTCGTTTGTGGCGAGCAAGCACCCGTCCCCAGTGGTCACTGGGCATACCGCACCCTGTTGCCCATGCAAGCCGTGCCTTTGGCTTGGCGTCAGTCCCAAATGGGCATGTGGTTAGGGCCTGGTTTGCATGTGGTGCATTACCCGGTTCGAGGCGGCGAGGCATTGAACCTGGTGGTGTTGGTTGAAGCAAAAGACGACGCGATAACCGCTGGTTGGGATGTGGCCCGAACCGCCGCGCAAACAGATGAAGATTTGCAAGCGGCCACGCACGCGTGTTGTCCGGCATTGCAAGCACTGTTGGCGGCGTCAGCCCACTGGCGTGCTTGGTGCTTGTTTGACCGTCCCCCTGTGTCATCGGCTGCACATTTGGTGCGTGGCGGCGTGGCTTTGGCCGGGGATGCTGCGCATCCCATGTTGCCGTACTTGGCGCAAGGAGCCGGCATGGCCATCGAAGACGCCGACTGTTTGGCACACCAATGGCAAATCCCTCATGCCAACACGGCGCAACGTTTGCAAATGTATGCCCAAGCGCGTTGGCAACGTGTGGCCAAAGTTCAGCAACGTGCGCGGCGCAATGGCAGGATTTTTCACGCCGATGGCGGGTGGCGCATGGCACGCAATCTGGCCATGGCCTTGGGTGGTGCCAAGCTCATGGACATGCCATGGTTGTATGGCGCTTGAGGTGTTTGACGGGTTACAAGCGACCTAAGAGCAAAAATTCCATCAGTGCTTTTTGCACATGCATGCGGTTTTCGGCCTCGTCCCACACCACCGATTGCGGACCATCGATGACCGCGGCTTGCACTTCTTCACCACGATGCGCGGGCAAGCAGTGCATGAACAACGCATGGGGCTTGGCCGCGGCCATCATGTGTTCGTCGACACACCATGCGGCAAAGGCTTGTCGACGTGCTTCGTTCTCGGCTTCAAAGCCCATGCTGGTCCAGACGTCGGTGGTGACCAAGTCTGCGCCTTGACAAGCCTCTAGCGGGTTGCGAAAAACTTTGAAGCAATCGGTTTGTGTGATGCCTGCCACACTGGGGTTGACCTCGTAGCCACTCGGCGTGCTGACATGCACAGTGAAGCCCAACAGGTCAGCGGCTTGCAGCCATGTGTTGGCCATGTTGTTGCCATCCCCGACCCATGCCACGACTTTGCCTTTCAAACAATCCAAGGGCTGGGCGACATCCCCCCGGTGCTCGATGAAGGTGAACAAGTCGGCCATGATTTGGCAAGGGTGAAATTCGTTGGTGAGCCCGTTGATGACCGGCACCCGCGAATTGGCAGCGAAGCGCTCGATCTTGGTTTGTTCGTAGGTGCGAATCATGACCAGGTCAACCATTCGGCTGATGACCTTGGCCGAGTCTTCAATGGGTTCAGCGCGCCCCAACTGGCTGTCGCCTGTGGTCAAGTGAACCACCGCGCCGCCCATTTGGTACATGCCGGCTTCAAAGCTGATGCGGGTGCGGGTGGAGGCCTTTTCAAAAATCATGGCCAGTGTGCGGTCGGTCAGCGGCTGGTGCTTGTCATAGGTTTTGAATTTGCGTTTGATCAGCGCCGCGCGTGAAAACAAATACGCATAGTCATCCGCTGTCAACGCATTGAACTGCAAATAATGTGTCAGGGCTTGTGTCATGTCAGGCCTTGGGCGTGGTTGCCAAAAATTGTTTCACCAGCGGCACCAGAATGGCGACCACCTCGTCAGCCTCGGCCTCGTTCATGACCAGTGCGGGTAGCAAGCGAATCACGCTGTCGGCGGTGACACTCAGCAACAAGCCGGCTTGCAATGCTTGTCCCATCAAGGGGCCGCAAGGCCTGTCTAAATCGATGCCGATCATCAAACCGTTGCCCCTGATTTCCTTGAACCCCTCGACATGGGCGAGTTCGCGTTGCAAGCCATCGCACAAATGTTTGCCCACTCGGCTGGCGTTTTCGAGCAAACCGTCTTCTTCCATGATGCGCAGTGTTTCCACCCCCGCGCGCATCGCCAACGGGTTGCCGCCAAAGGTCGTGCCGTGGTTTCCCGGCTGAAAAATGTTGGCGGCTTTGGGGCCAGCGACCACGGCCCCGATGGGCACGCCCGAACCCAAGCCCTTGGCCAAGGGCATCACATCGGCATGTATGCCTGCCCATTGGTGGGCAAACCATTTGCCCGTGCGACCAATGCCGCATTGCACTTCGTCAATCATCAGCAACCAATCGCGTTCATCACACAGTTGGCGCACAGCGCGCAAATACTCGGCGCTCATCGGGTTGATGCCGCCTTCACCTTGGATGGTTTCAAAA
>CANGZG010000202.1 GCA_947458415.1 Comamonadaceae bacterium
CGTGTTTAAAAAATCGGGCCATGAATTCAGGTTGAGTGCCCAACGTCAAACTTGGCAAAGTGCTTTGGGGAAATCACAAGGGGTGATCGGTTGGCAAAGCAGTGCGACTGATTTTGAAGCCGATGGCGACGAAGCCTTCATGCCGTCGACCAACACCAAAGAATATGCGCTTTATCTGGTGGAAGAACTGTCACCGACTTGGGGCAAGTTCAGCCTGGGCTTGCGTGCTGAACAGGTCAAGGTCAAGGGGGATGCATTTGCTGCCGGCTACGATTCAGACAATGTAGCAGCCACTTCGAAGCGCTTTACCCCCTTTAGCGCGTCGATAGGCAGTTTGGTTTATCTCAGCCCAACATTAAAACTCACCGGTCATCTGGCGCGCACCCAAAGGGCACCGAAAGACTATGAACTGCGCGCCAATGGGGTGCATGTGGCGAGCTCTGCCGTGGAAGTAGGGACACCGACTTTAGCTACTGAAAAGGCTTGGCAGGCAGACATTGGTTTGGGCTGGGCGCAGGGGCCGCACACTGCGCAGCTCAATTATTTTCAAAACCGGTTTGACAACTACATTGGCTTGATTGCAACCGGAGTAGAAGAAGCTGAAGGAGATGTGTACCAGTTCACCGCCGCCCGCGCTGAATTCAAAGGCATAGAGGCGGTCGGCGACTGGCGCGTGATCGGACAAAACGGCTGGCTGCCGTCTGAGGGTGACGCGGTATGGCGAATGAAATGGCGTGCCGATGCGGTCAGAGCCACTTACCTTGACAGCGGGCTGGCTGTGCCGCGTATTCCTGCCGCGCGCTTGGGCACCACCTTGCTGCGCGAGTCCGGCCCATGGCGTACATCTTTGGGCGCCGAGTACAACGCCAAGCCCCGCCGTGGTGAAAACCAAGCGGCAAGCAGCGCCTATACCTTGTGGAATGTCTATATGAGCTACCGCCAGAAAATCGCTTCCTCGCAAGCCATTTGGTTTGCCCGAGTCGACAACCTGACAGACGCGCTGGCTTACTCGGCCACTTCCATCCTCACCACCACCGCTCAGGACGCGACCTCAGGCCGTCCCAAAGCACCCTTGCCCGGCCGATCCTTCAAGCTTGGTTTGCAGTTGTCTTTTTAAACCACACAGAAAGTATCAATGACTTTGATTTGGATTTTGTCGGCTTGTTTTGCCAGCCTCACACTCAGCTTGCTGACCTCATTTTGGTTGGCCAAAAAAATACCACAAAGTGCTTTGAACTTGATGGTGGCTTTTTCGGCGGGCACCATGTTGTCAGCGGCATTACTTGATGTCTTACCAGAGGCCTTGGAATCGGGGCAGGCTGACGTTCACTGGTTACTGGCTGCCTTGTTGGTTGGTTTGTTGGGGTTCTATTTTTTAGAGCGGGGTGCTATTTGGCACCATCAACATGTTCACGGCATCCCTGACGCTGATGCGCCACTGGTCATCGCCACCAAAGCATCTTGGTTCGGGGACGGTGTGCATAACTTTGTTGATGGCTTGCTGATTGCTGCGGCATTTGCAGCCGATCCCGCCCTTGGAATCACCACCACGCTGGCGATTCTTGTGCATGAAATCCCTCAAGAATTGGGCGATTTTTCCTTGTACTTGGCTGCGGGGTACACGCGGCGACATACCTTGCTCATGAACTGTTTGTCTGGCTTGCCCATATTCGCCGGTGGTGTCATGGGATGGTGGTTGTTGAAAGCCGATGATCCCGTGGTCGTGTATGTATTGATGGTGACCGCGGCAAGTTTCATATACATTTCAGTCTCTGATCTTTTTCCGTTTTTGCACAAACAGCACCGCGTGGAAAATTTTGCCAAGCAGACCATGTTGTTATTGTTCGGTTTGGCTTGGGTGCCCGCATTTGGTTTATTTATGCATTAAGCTTTCGTCATTGCCTAAGCGAGGTTTTTCAAAAGAGGTGGATATGAAACGTTTTCTGACGGCAGCCAGTTTGGGACTTTTTTGCATGGCTGCCCCATTTGCTTTTGCCCAAGACAAACATACGCATGCTGCCCATTCCCATGGGGTCGGTTCGTTGGAACTCAGCGTACAAGGCGGCAAAGTCAGCGGGAGTTTTGAAATCCCCATGGAAAGTTTGTTGGGCCACGAGCATTTGCCGCGCACCGAAGCACAGAAAAAAGCCATGGCCAATTTGCAATCCGGCTTGGCCTCTGCTGATTACTTCATGGCCTTGCCTGCTGCCGCACAATGCAAGCAGATTTCTCTCAAAGCCAGTTCCAGCATGTTTGAGGGAAAAAAATCTGAGCATTCAGATTTGGACATTGATGTTGCATTTGAATGCGCTCAACCGGCGGCACTGACTGAGTTGCGTATTGCACTGTTTGCCAAGCATCCGCGATTGAAATCCCTAAAGGTAGACATGGTGGGGCCCAAGGGACAAAAATCGCTCAGCCTGACCGCCAAAGATCCCGTTTTACGCTTTTGAGCACCCACGCACTTTTACTGTCGCAACTGTCACACGCTTGGCCGGGGCGCCCGGCATTGTTTGATATTGCCCATTTGTCCTTGACGCAAGGCGAGCATTTGTTTATCCAAGGCCCCAGCGGTTGCGGCAAAAGTACCTTGCTGTCTTTGCTCGCTGGGGTTCAAGCCCCGCAAACCGGCGTGTGTGAAGTGCTTGGTTTCAACATGGGAATGCTCGGGCCCATGGAGCGCGACCGCTTGCGTGGAGAGCACATGGGCGTTGTGTTTCAGCAATTCAATTTGTTGCCGTATTTGGATGTGGAAAGCAACGCCTTGATGCCAACGCGCTTGTTTGCCAGTCGCGCCAAGGCATCTGCCGCGCAATGGGGCAGTCCTATTCAGCAAGCCAAAGCCTTGGCCGACACCTTGCACCTGCCGCCTCATGTGTGGCACCAACCGGTTCATCAGTTGTCGGTGGGGCAGCAGCAACGCGTGGCGGCGGTCCGCGCATTAATGGGTGCGCCACGCTTGTTAATCGCCGACGAACCCACCTCTGCACTGGACGACGACAACCAATTGGAATTCATCGATTTACTGCTTGCTACCGCGCAGCAACAAAACGCCAGCGTGGTGATGGTCAGCCACAACGCCCGACTGGCCTCAAGGTTTCATCAGGTATTCAAAATGCAAGCCGGTGGTGTCGCATGAGGCTGTGGCTGTCTTTGGCATGGAACAGCGCGTTGTCGCGTCGTTTTGCATTCTTGCTGGTCATGCTGTCGGTCAGCATTTCGGTGTTGATATTGCTGGGCGTTCAGCAGTTACGAGAAGACGCCCGGCGCAGTTTTTCCAATGCATTGAGCGGCGTGGATTTGATTGTCGGGCCGCGTGGCAGCGCCACCGAGTTGATGCTCTACAGCGTGTTTC
>CANGZG010000203.1 GCA_947458415.1 Comamonadaceae bacterium
CCCCTGTCAGTTTGTTGCAATGCATCGCAGGGGTGCTGCAAGGCCGCTGGGTTTGGCTGGCCATGTCCAGCCTCTACATCAATGCAGGCATGATGGTCACGCCTTTGTTTGCCATGTTGGTGTACGACAAAGTGGTGCACAACGGTGTGTTTGAAACCCTGTGGGCATTGGTGCTGGGCGTGGTCTTGTTCACCGTGGCCGAGATGCTCGTGCGAAGTCTTCGGGTGCGCGACATCGAACGACTGGCCATGCAAATCGATTTGCAAATCGACAAACAATTGGTGTCGCAATTGCTGCGACCGCAGTCGCGCAGCGCAGCCCAGCCTGGCTTGGCGGCGCGTTTTCTGACCTTGTACAGAGATTTGGCCAGCGCCCGTGAATTTTTCGCTTCCGCTTATTTCTTGGCGCTGTCGGATTTGCCCTTCATGTTGTTGATCACGTTGGTCGTGGGCCTGATTGCTTGGCCGTTGATGCTGGTCATGGTGGTGTGGATGGCGGTGTATGTGGCAGGTGGTGTGTATTTGAAGCACCGGGTGTTGCAGCACCAACAACACCAGTTGCGCAGCCAAACGCACAAGCTGGCATTGTTGACCGACATGCTGAGTTCCTTGGATGCGCTGCGCATCAGTCACGCGGGTGAATGGGTGGCCAAGCGGTTTGACAAGGCCGCCGATGAACAGGCGCATTGGAGCGCTTTGGTCCGTTTGGAAATGATGCTGTCACAACATTGGACGCAGCTGGTGTATGTGCTGAGCTATGTCAGCTTGTTGACCGTGGGGTCGTATTTGGTGTTTGCCCAGTTCATCAGCATCGGTGCGTTGATCGCGGTGTCCATGCTGAGCGGTCGAACGTTGGCGATGGCGGGACAAGCCTTGTTGACCTTGAGCCGGTGGAGCGAGTTGCAACAATCGATGCGCAGCCTGAGCCCGTACATCGGCAACCAAGCCAGTGTGGCCATGCTGCAAGCCACCCAAGGCACGCCGAACACCTTCGCCGCGCAGTCGCCGACCGCAGACCCAGCGACCGTTGACAAGGGCAAAACCGTCTCTGGCGTGATCACCCGTTCTTACCAAGGCATCACCGGCGTCATTGCGTTGGATGAGATTTCGCACCGGTTTGACGCCACACCGCAAAGCCGTGAGGTCTTGAAGTCCATCCAATTGCGTTTCATGCCGGGCGAAAAAATCGCTTTGTTGGGGCGGCCGGGCTCTGGCAAATCCACTTTGCTGCGCATCTTGGCGGGTGCGATCGCGCCCACCAGCGGCAGGGTCAGGGTAGACAACATCGATTTGTTCAGTTTGCCGCTGCAAGACAGAGGCAGTTGGTTGGCGTTCAAACCACAGGAAGCGCCTTTGATGGCGGGCACCTTGGAAGACAACATCTTGATGAACCTGTCTGCCACTGCCACTGAAGCGCAGCGCTTGGATGCGCTGGCATTTGCGTTGCACCATGCGTATTTGGAGCCGGATTTGAGCAGTGGCGCGCTCAGCATGAACCAACGGATCGAGGAATACGGCGCCAATTTGTCCGGTGGACAACGTCAAAAGGTGGCGCTGGCGCGGGCGTTGGCGCAGCGACCCCGGATATTGCTGTTGGATGAACCAACCAGCGGCTTGGACACCGAAAGTGAATTGGCCATCGTCGAACGCTTGGCGTCGCTCAAGGGCATGGGGTTGATCATGGTGACCCACAGCCAACGCGCATTGGGCTTGACCGACCGGATCGTTGTGCTGGAACAAGGCAAGTTGCTGGCCGACGGCAAAACCAAAGACCTTTGGGTTCAACCCAGCGCTGGCGAGAGCCGTTCGCCAGCCCCCACCCCCCAAGCCTCAACTGCAAAAACAGGAGCCACGGCATGATCAAACTGCAACGCATCCAAGCACAAAGCACCATCGAAGTGGTCTTATCGGGCGACACGGCATTGCGTTTGCGACCGGGTGAATCCTTGTTGATGAACCTGTCCGGTGTGAAAACATTTCGCTCAGGCGACGATTTGGTGTTGTTGCTGCCCACCGGCGAATGGGACGCCAATGGCAAGCCCGTGACAGTGCGTTTGGTGGTCAGTGATTTTTTCAACCAAAGTCCTGCCACCCAGGTGGTGATCACCTCCGACAGCGAGCCTGTGCAAATGGTGACCCCCGAGTCGGCCCTGCCCTCGCTCGGTTCAGCCGATGCACAAGCAGCCAGCAGCGGCAGTGAGCTTTTGGCATTGCTCGAAGCCGAGAACAATTCGGTCCTGTTGAGCGACAAACCATTGCAAACCCAAAGCAGCGACCTGAGTCTGTCGGCTTTGCTGGCAGAAAACCCGTTTGCCACATTGGACTGGCATGCCCAGATTGCAAGCGTTCAAGATGCCTCCATTGCCCTCAAGTTGCCCGGGGTGAACGAACCGACGGCGCCGGTGATTCAAGCCTTCAGCAGTGCATTCAAAGACCCCAACGGCACAGGTGTGCCAGCTGTCAACAAGCGCATGGCAGAAAACGGCATTCTTGTGCAAGGCGTGGCCGATACCAACACCACAGTGACCGTGGTGTTGCAAGCCAAAGAGTCCCAAAATTCCCTGACGGTTTCAGCCAAAGTCGATGGCGCAGGCAAATTTGCCATACCCATTCCCTACAACCAAACCAAAGGCATGGCACAAGGTTATTACAGCTTGACCGCGTATTCGACCGATGTGTTGCAGGCCAGAAGCCCACAGAGCCAAGCGCAAACACTGTTCATCGATGTGATACCGCCTGCCAAAGTGGAATTCGATTGGAACGCGTCCGCGTTCAATTTGAACAGCGGTTATTTCAACAAAGCGCTGCTGGACGACCCGACGGCACCTGTCCTGTTCAAGGGCACGGCAGAACCCCTGAGTTTGGTGAAATTCACCGTGCTGAACAAAGCCGGTGTCACCAACCCGGGGGTGGCGTCAGACTACCTGTTTCAGACCCAAGCGGATGGCCAATGGACATGGGCATTCACCCATGACATGGCGCACCTGCTGGCCATCCCCGGTGACAGCAAAACCCAGGTGTTGAACATCCAAGTCGTCGCAGTCGATAGGCTGGGCAATGAAAGCAACGCGTTGGTGTTTGGCAATGTGGGGCTGGATTTGGTGTCACCACAAACACCGACGCTAGAGGTGTTGCTGGAAAAAAAGACCCAGTCGGACGGGGTGGAGTACCTCACGCTCAGCAGAAAATCGTTGGACCAGTCCAGCATCTTCAAAGGCGACAAATTCCTGGAACCTGACGGCAAGGTCAACCTCAAGTTGGTGAGCGTCGATGACCCCAGCAATGTCAAAACCTTCAACAACATCACCGTGTTGAGTGATGGCAGTTGGGCATACAAACTCAATCTCGTTCAG
>CANGZG010000204.1 GCA_947458415.1 Comamonadaceae bacterium
CCACAAAACTGCGCAACGGCGCCATGCTTTTTTCGATCGATGGGCCGGTTTGCATGCGTTGCGCCAACTCGGGGTCGAGTCGCCGACGGATTTCATCCCAAAAACGTTGGTCGCTCCATTGGTCAACCGTGTCGGTGCTGGGGCATTGCACGTAATAGCGACTGCGCGTCATGCTGCGCATGGAACACAGCGCGAAACCGCGGTCGCTGTTGGCGTACACAATCGCGTGGCTGGAGACAGGCGGTACATCTGCCAACACACCCAACCAAGCAAAAGGGTAGATTTTTTCGTACTCGGTGATGGCACCTTTGGGTACGCTGGCACGTGCCACGCCATGAAACCCATCGCAGCCCGCCATGAAATCGCAAGCCAACGCATGTGACTGGCCATCTTTGCTGAAACTGACCGATGGTGAGTTGCCATCAAACCCGTGTAACTGAACGTCGGTGGCTTCGTACACCGTTGGCAACCCAAGCGCTTGGCGGTGCGCCATCAGGTCGCGCGTCAATTCGGTTTGCCCGTAAGCGGTCACCACTTTGCCTTGGGTCAACCCGGTCACATCAATCGCATGGCGGGTGTTTTTAAACACCAATTCAATGCTGTGATGAACAATGCCGGCGCTGTCCACGCCATGCCCGACACCGGCTTCGCGCAACAAATCGACAGTGCCTTGCTCGAGGATACCGGCGCGTATGCGACCCAACACATAGTCGGGGGATTGGCGCTCAATCAGGACATGATCGATGCCTGCTTTATGCAGCAACGCGCCCAACAACAGCCCCGAAGGTCCCGCACCGATGATGGCGACTTGGGTGCGTGCAGGCAGCATCTTCACACTCCGAGGTGTTGTTGCAGCAATGCAGGTTGCGCCAAAAGCTCTGCGCTGCTGCCTTCAAACACCACTTCGCCTTTGACCAAGATCATGTTGCGTTGCGTGATGCGGGTCACGTGCTGCCAATTTTTGTCGACGATCACGGTGCTGATGCCGGATTGAGCTATCAATTCACAAATGCGCCAAATGTCTTGCGCAATCAAAGGCGCCAAGCCTTCAGTGGCTTCGTCCAGCAGCAACAAATCGGGGTTGGTCATCAAAGCGCGGCCAATGCTCAACATTTGTTGCTCGCCGCCGCTGAGTTGTTGACCGCCGTGTTGCAGGCGTTCACCAAGACGCGGAAACGTGTCGAGCACGCGTTGGTAGGTCCAATCTTTTTGGCCACGCAAGCCAGCGCGCTCGGCCATGACCAAATTTTCATGCACGCTCAAATTGCCAAAGATGCCCCTGCCTTCAGGCACATAGGCCATGCCCAGCATGGCGATGTCATAAGGTGTTTGGTGGTGAATGGTGGTGTCTTGAAATTCAATGCGACCGCTTCGGGGCTTGAGCAGGCCGGTGATGCTTTTGAGCAATGTGGACTTGCCCATGCCATTGCGACCCATCAAGCCAATGGTTTGACCAGGGAAGATATTGACATCGACATCGCGCAACACATGGCTGGCGCCGTAAAAGGTATTGAGGCCAGTCACGCGCAACAAGGGCTTGGTCATACTGACTCCTCGCCCAAGTAAGCCGCTTGGACCTTGGCATCTGACCGGATGTCCTTGGGTGAGCCAGTGGCAATCACTGTGCCATTGACCATCACGGTCAACACCTCGGCCAACGCAAACACCGCGTCCATGTCATGCTCAACCAGCAGCATGGCGTGGTCTTTTTTCAATTGGTGCAGCAGGGTGACCATGGTTTCAGCTTCGGCTGCGCCCATGCCGGCCAGCGGTTCGTCCAGCAGCAACACTTGGGGCTCGGTGGCCAGCACCATGGCGATTTCCAATTGCCTTTGCACACCATGACTCAAATTGGCAGCCACCAGTTGTTGCACAGCCGCCAAGCCGGTCAATTGAAGCGCGCGTTCTGCGCGTTCACGCACAGCGGTGTTGGATGAGGCCTGGCGTAACCATGCCAAGGGGTTGTAGGGTGCCAAAGCGTGACGCGATTGCGCGGCCAACATCAGGTTGTCCCAAACCGTCAACGCCAAAAACACATTGGTTTTTTGGTAACTGCGGCCCAATCCGTGCAAGGACAAGCGGTGATGCGGCCAGCCCGTGACGCTTTGCCCCTTGAGCCACAGCTCACCACTGGTGGCGGGAACGTCGCCGCTGAGCAAGTGGGTGAGGGTGGTTTTGCCCGCGCCGTTGGGGCCGATCACTGCGTGTAATTGGTCTTTGTACAAGGACAAAGAGACATCATTGACCGCAAGCAAGCCACCGTAGCGCTTGCTCAACCCTTTGGCTTGTAACAGCGGTTCAGTCATGGGTTGTCTGCTTTCTGCGCAACAAGCCCATGAGGCCTTGAGGCGCCACCACCACCACCAACACAATCAAGGAGCCCATCCATAGCTGCCAGTGTTTGCCTAAATCAAAATTGCCGATCTTTGGCAAATCTTTGAACAGATGTAAAAAGAGCTCAAAACCAAATGCCCCGATCATGGCACCCGCCACGTTGCCCATGCCACCCAAAATCACCATCATGATGGCGTGTGCGCTCATGTGAAAGCCCATCAACTCAGGGTTGACATAGCCCGACTGAGCGGCCCACAAATAGCCGGCCAATCCTGCCAATGCACCTGCCAAGGTAAAGGCCGTGAGCTTGTAGCTGAAACTGGCATAGCCCAAAGCTTGGGTGCGGTGTTCGTTCAAACGAATGCCGTTGAGCGTTCTACCGAAAGGGCTCCACAAAAGGCGGCGCAAAAAGGCATAAGTCAGCACCAAGCAGGCCAAGGTGAAAAAATAAATGACTTGCTTGTTCTCAAAGTCCAAGCCCAAGGCCGCAGGGCGCACATTGACGTACAGGCCGTCAGAGCCGCCCAAAGCCTCGTTGTCAAAAAACAGGAAGTACCCCATCTGGGCAAACGCCATGGTGACCATGATGAAGTAAATGCCTTGGGTGCGCACCACAAAAAACCCAATCGTCAAAGCCAGCAAGGCAGAAGCCAAGACAGCCAAAGGCAAGGTGGTGAGCCAACTGGCAGCCGCATCAGCCGGTGACAAAAAAGCCAGCACATAACCCGCCAAACCAAAATAAGCGGCGTGCCCCAGAGACACCAAACCGGTGATGCCTTGCAATAAATCTAAGCTCATGGCAAAGATGGCCAAGATCATCATGCGGGTGACCATCTGGGTGTAGAAGTCTTGTCCCGCAAAAGGAAAGGCCATCAAAGCCATCAGGCCAAGGACCAACAGCAGCCGCACGCTGCGCGGCAGGGTTTCCAAGTGTCCTTGTGG
>CANGZG010000205.1 GCA_947458415.1 Comamonadaceae bacterium
GGCGGCCCTGAAGTCGGTCGGGGCTGCGGTGGTCGCGGCATCATCCACGGTTTTGAAACGCTCGAAAAACTCGGCTTCCATGAGTGGGGCTTTGACTATGTGTTGCTCGACTTTTTGGGCGACGTGGTGTGCGGCGGTTTCGGTTTGCCCATTGCCCGCGACATGTGCCAAAAAGTGATCGTGGTGGCTTCTAACGATCTGCAGTCCCTGTATGTCGCTAACAACGTGTGCAGCGCGGTTGAGTATTTCCGCAAGCTCGGCGGCAATGTTGGCGTCGCCGGCATGGTGATCAACAAGGACGACGGCACCGGTGAAGCGCAAGCCTTCGCGGCCAATGCAGGCATTCCAGTGTTGGCAGCCATTCCTGCCAACGAGGACATTCGCCGCAAGAGTGCCAGCTACGAAATCATCGGCAAGCCCGATGGCGAGTGGGGCGCGTTGTTTGCCGAGTTGGCCAAGAACGTGGCCGAGGCGCCGCCCCAGCGCCCCAAACCCCAAACCCAAGACCAGCTGTTGTCGCTGTTCAGTGCGGATGTGACAGGTCGGGATTTCGTCATGACACCCGCCACAGAAGTCGACATGACAGGCAAAACCGTCATCGACCGGCCCACGCTCGAAGTGGTTTACGACGAAGCCTGAGAACCCCATGAGCGACATCATCCCCATCACCCCATTGCCCAACGCTGCTGCAACAGCGGTCGATGGTTTGGGTTGCCATGCCGGAAAAGACCAACTGCTCGATGCGGCTGCCAAAGCAGGCAAAAGCGATGTGCTCGCGCAGTACGCCGCTGACTATCCGAAAGGCCCGCACGACCAACCGCAGTCCATGTGCCCGGCATTCGGTTCGTTGCGTGTCGGTTTGCGCATGCGCCGCACCGCCACCATCTTGAGTGGTTCCGCTTGCTGCGTGTACGGCTTGACGTTCACCTCGCATTTTTACGGCGCGCGTCGCACGGTCGGCTATGTGCCGTTCAATTCGGAAACTTTGGTGACCGGCAAATTGTTTGAAGACATCCGCGACGCGGTTTACCAACAAGCCGACCCGGAGAAGTTGGACGCCATTGTCATCATCAACCTGTGTGTGCCGACTGCCAGCGGTGTGCCGTTGCAGTTGTTGCCCAAGGAAATCAACGGCGTGCGCATCATCGGTATCGATGTGCCGGGCTTTGGTGTACCCACCCATGCCGAAGCCAAAGATGTGTTGACGGGCGCCATGTTGCACTACGCCCGTCAAGAAGCCATGGCAGGCCCTGTGGCTGCGCCGCGCCAAGGCCGCAGCAGCAAACCCACCATCACTTTGTTGGGCGAAATGTTTCCGGCTGATCCGATGATCATTGCGCAAATGATCGGACCGATGGGATTGGCGGTAGGCACGGTGGCGCCGACCCGCGAATGGCGCGAGTTGTATGCCGCGCTGGACTGCAAAGCGGTGGCAGCGATTCATCCTTTCTATACCGCCAGTGTGCGTGAATTCCAAGCAGCGGGCAGACCTGTGGTGGGTTCTGCCCCAGTGGGCATTGAAGGCACCCACGATTGGTTGGGCGCCATCGGTCAAGCCTGTGGCGTGTCGCAAGAACTCATTGATGCCGCTCGCAACCAAACATTGGGTGCGATGCGCGGTGTGTTGGCCACGCAAAAAATTCAGGGCCGCATCACCTTGAGCGGCTACGAAGGCTCCGAGTTGTTGGTGGCGCGTTTGTTGATCGAATGCGGCGCAGATCTGCGATACGTCGGCAGTGCTTGTCCCGCCACCCCTTGGAACCAACACGATGCGCAATGGTTGCAATCCAAGGGTGTGCATGTTCAGTTCCGCGCCTCGTTAGAGCAAGACTTGGCGGCCATGCACGAATTCAAACCGCAGTTGGCCATCGGCACCACACCCGTGGTGCAAGCCGCCAAAGAACTTTGCATTCCATCGCTGTATTTCACCAACCTGATTTCAGCCCGTCCGCTCATGGGTGTGGCCGGTGCGGGCTCACTCATTCAAGTGGTGAACGCGGCCATGGGCAACCAAGCCAGGTTCGATGAGATGAAAGCATTTTTTGGCTCGGTCGGTCATGGCGACGAAGCCGGTGTGTGGGAGGACGTTCCCGTCATGCACCCAGACTTCAAAAAAGAAGTGCGTCGCCAGTTCGAAAAGAAACAGAAAAAACGCAAAGCCGAGGAGATGGGCTGATGTTTGTACTGGACCACGACCGAGCAGGCGGCTATTGGGGCGCGGTGTATGTGTTCACCGCGATCAAAGGCTTGCAAGTGGTGATTGACGGCCCCGTGGGTTGTGAAAACTTGCCAGTCACATCGGTGCTGCATTACACCGATGCCTTGCCGCCGCATGAATTGCCAATCGTGGTCACCGGCTTGGCCGAAGAGCAGTTGGGCCGCGAAGGCACAGAAGGTGCCATGAAGCGCGCCCATCAAGTGCTGGATCCCGATTTGCCTGCCGTGGTGGTGACCGGCTCCATCGCCGAAATGATCGGTGGTGGTGTCACGCCTGAGGGCACCAACCTGATGCGGTTTTTGCCGCGCACGATTGACGAAGACCAGTGGCAATGTGCCAACCGCGCCATGTATTGGTTGTGGACCGAATACGGCATGAAAAAAGTGCCCAAGCGTGTGCGCAAGGAAGGCGAGAAGCCACGTGTCAACATCATTGGACCGTGCTATGGCACGTTCAACAGCCCCAGCGATTTGGCAGAAATCCGCCGCTTGGTTCAAGGCATAGGCGCAGACATCAACATGGTGTTTCCGCTGGGCAGTCATTTGGCCGAGGTGTCGCGTCTGGTGGAAGCCGATGTGAACATTTGCATGTACCGCGAGTTCGGCCGCATGTTGTGTGAAGCCTTGGACCGCCCGTATTTGCAAGCACCGATTGGCTTGCACAGCACCACCAAATTCCTGCGCAAATTGGGCGAGTTGCTCGGCCTCGATCCCGAGCCATTCATTCAACGTGAACGTCACACCACCATCAAACCGGTTTGGGATTTGTGGCGTTCGGTCACACAAGATTTTTTTGCGACCGCGAGTTTTGCGGTGGTGGCCACCGACACCTATGCGCGTGGCATTCGCAAGTTTTTAGAAACCGAAATGGGCATGCCATGCAAATTCGCAGTCTCGCGTTTGCCTGGTCAGAAAACCGACAACGCAGCGGTGCGTGAATTGGTCCACAAACAAATGCCGTTGATCTTGTTTGGCAGCTA
>CANGZG010000206.1 GCA_947458415.1 Comamonadaceae bacterium
CATGGCTTGCAAACCGCCATCGACCTGACCGGCATCATGTTTCCCTACATCGCTTTCATGTCGATGGTGGCGTTGTCGGCAGGCGTGCTCAACACCTGGCGTCGGTTCGCAGTGCCTGCAGCCACGCCGGTGCTGCTGAATGTCTGCATGATCGCCAGCGCTTGGCTGGGCGCGCCGTGGTTGGGCAGTCTCGGCATCGAGCCGATTTACAGCTTGGCCATGGGTGTCATGGTCGGGGGCGTGTTGCAACTGGCGATCCAAATACCCGCCTTGCGCCAGTTGGGTTGGTTACCGCGTGTCAGTGTCTCGCCCAAGCAGATTCGGGCGGCTTGGCAGGACCCTGGCACCCGCAAGATATTGGCCATGATGGGGCCTGCCTTGTTGGGCGTGGGTGTCGCGCAGTTGTCGCTGGTGATCAACACGCAGATTGCGTCGCACCTTGCCCCCGGCAGCGTCAGCTGGATCAGTTATGCCGACCGCTTGATGGAGTTTCCGATTGCCTTGTTGGGCGTGGCGCTGGGCGTGGTGTTGATGCCGCAGTTGGCAGCGGCCAAGGCGGCCGGCGACAGTCAACGCTACAGCGACCTGTTGGACTGGGGCTTGCGCTTGGTCTGGGTATTGGCCTTGCCTTGTGCCGTGGCATTGTGGGTGTTTGCCGGCCCTTTGGTGTCGGTGCTCTACCACTATGGCGCATTCAGCGCGCATGATGTGCAACAAACCAGCCTGGCTTTGACCGGTTACGGGGTGGGTTTGTTGGGCTTGGTGGCGATCAAAGTGCTGGCACCGGGTTTTTATGCCAACCAAGACACCCGCACGCCGGTGCGCATCGCGGTCATGGTGTTGGTGTTCACCCAAGTGATGAACCTGTGGTTGGTACCTTATTTCGCCCATGCCGCTTTGACACTGTCGATCGCCTTGGGCGCATTGGTCAACGCCTTGAGCTTGTTGGTTGGCTTGCGTCGACAGGGCCAATTCCAACCTTTGCCGGGCTGGCCCCGCTTGGTGCTGCAGGTATTGTTCGCAGGCGGTTTGCTGGCAGTGGGTTTGTACGCGGCTGCCCAGCATTGGGACTGGACCGCCATGCGCTCGCGGCCTTGGGAACGCATCGGCCTGATGGCGCTGGTGTTGGCGGGTTCGGGTGTGGTGTATTTGACAACGCTTAGGGTTATTGGCGTCGATCTTCGTGCACTTTTACGCCGCTCGGGGCATGATTGAGCCATGGATTACAAGTTACAACTCCCTTCGGCGCTGGATTACTTCACCACCTTGGTTCAAAGCGATGACGAATTTCCCCTGATGGAAACGGCGGTCAGCATTGCCCAAGACGAATTCCCGAAGATGGACATTCAGCAAGTGCTAGACGAAGTGGACGTGCTGTCGGCCAGGCTCAAACGCAGACTCATGCCACAGGCCGATGTGTTGGACAAACTGCGCGAGCTCAACCGTTTTTTTTATGAAGACATGCGTTTCGCAGGCAACGTCAACCATTACGACGACCCGCACAACAGTTATTTGAATGTGGTGTTGAGCAAGCGACTGGGCATCCCCATCAGTTTGGCAGTGTTGTGGTTGGAATTGGGACAGGGCCTGGGCTTGAATGTCAGCGGGGTGAGCTTCCCCGGCCATTTTTTGGTCAAGCTCGATTTGAGTTTTCCGCAGGAAGGCCATGTCGTGATTGACCCGTTCACTGGCGAATCGCTCAGCCGCGATGACTTGGCCGAACGCTTGATCCCTTGGTTGCCCGGGGCCAAGTTAGGCAAACCCCAAGCCATTTCCGACGACGCGCTGGCTTTCCATTTGCAACCGGCTGAACCCCGTCAAATCATCGCGCGCATGCTGCGCAATTTGCACGAAATTTACCGCCGCCAAGATGACCCAGAGCGACTGGCCAAAGTGCGCGCCAGGCTGGCGGTGTTGTTACCTGAGTGAGGTTGGTTGTGTTCAGGTGCGAATGACCACTGCGGGTCCATCGCCTTTGTCTGCGATCACACCGATGCGAAAGACCTGTTCACCCGCGTTTGTCAGTGTTTGCGCGCAGGCGTTGGCATGCTCTGACGCAATCACCACCACCATGCCAATGCCGTTGTTGAATGTGCGGCACATCTCGGCGTCGTCAATGCCTGCGGTGGTTTGCAACCATTGAAACAGCTCGGTGCGTGGCCATTGGCTGCGCTCAAGGTGAGCCGCGCAATGGTCAGGCAGCACCCGAGGAATGTTTTCTGTGAGGCCACCTCCCGTGATGTGCGCCAGCGCCTTGATGGGGTGGGCTTTGAGCGCGCCCAGCACAGATTTCACATACAAGCGGGTGGGTGCCATGATGGCGTCTTTGAAGGCTTGACCGTCCAAGGTGACTGGCAAGTGGGATGACGCGCGTTCAATCACTTTGCGCACCAAGCTAAAGCCGTTGGAATGCACGCCACTGGAGGCCAGTCCAAGCACCACGTCACCCGCAGCCACGTTCTTGCCGGTGAGGATCAGTGACTTTTCCACCACCCCGACAGCGAACCCCGCCAAATCGTATTCACCTGCAGGGTACATGCCGGGCATTTCAGCGGTTTCACCGCCGATCAAGGCACATCCTGAGAGTTCACAACCTTTGGCAATGCCGCCGACCACGGCGGCGGCGGTGTCCACATCCAGCTTGCCGCAGGCGAAATAGTCCAGAAAAAACAGGGGTTCAGCGCCTTGTACCAACACGTCGTTGACACTCATGGCCACCAAATCGATGCCAACGGTGTCGTGCATCTGCCATTCAAACGCCAATTTGAGTTTGGTGCCGACCCCGTCGGTGCCGCTGACCAACACCGGTTCACGGTAATGTTTGGGCACTTCAAACAACGCCCCGAACCCGCCAATGCCAGCCAACACACCGTCGCGCAAGGTTTTTTTGGCCAAAGGTTTGATGCGTTCAACCAAGGCGTCGCCGGCATCGATGTCAACGCCGGCGTCTTTGTAAGAAAGAGGTGTGTTCATAGGTGAAAAGCGCGTCAAATGCGCTTGAGAGACGGGTCGATAGAATCTGGGCATTCTAAATGCGGGTACTTTTCGCCTGATGTCCTCTTCCCCCGACTACCGTTTTTACGCCGCCTGGTTGCTGATCGGCAGTCTGTTGTCTGCCTTGTTGTGGTGGCTGGCGCCGGTGCTCACCCCCTTTTTGATCGCGGCGGTCATTGCTTATTTGCTGTCACC
>CANGZG010000207.1 GCA_947458415.1 Comamonadaceae bacterium
CGAATGGCTACCAATCACTGCACACTGTGGTGTCAGATGATGCAGCAAGGGTGATGGAAATTCAAATTCGCACACAAGCCATGCATGCCCATGCTGAGTTTGGCGTGGCAGCGCATTGGGCTTACAAAGAGGCTGGCATCAAAGGCTATGGCGGTGTAGCGGCGTCCACGGATCAGGCTCAGCGCATGGCTGTGCTCAGGCAGTTGCTGGCATGGGAGCGTGACTTGAGCTCAGAGGCCCAATCAAGCCATCAGGTGATGGATAAAAGCGATGACGAACGCATCTATGTATTGACGCCGGACGCTTCCATCATCGAGTTGTCGCCGCATTCAACACCCATCGATTTCGCCTATGCAGTACACACGGAGTTGGGCCACCGCTGTCGCGGTGCAAAAGTCGACGGTGTGTTGGTTCCTTTGTCGACACCTTTGAAAAATGGACAAACGATTGAGATCACAGCGGTGAAAGAGGGTGGTCCTTCGCGTGATTGGCTCAACCCAGATTTGAAATTCACCGCCAGTCAGCGATCGAAGTCAAAAATTCGCGCTTGGTTCAATTTCCAAAAAACACAAGAAACCATTTCACGCGGTCGCGAATTGGTTGAAAAAATTCTCCAACGGGAGGGTAAAACCGCGCTCAAGTTTGAGGACTTGGCAAAGCAATTGGGTTTTGAGTCTGCTGAGCAGTTGTTTGAAGTGGTAGGCAAGGATGAATTGTCATTGCGCCACATTGAATTGTCGTTGCGACCTGTGGTGGAACAAGAACCGGTTGATGACAAGTTCCTGAGAAAATTTCAATCCACAAAAATTCAGCCTTCCCAAGGCAACGTTTTGGTGGTCGGCGTCGATTCATTGCTCACTCAGTTGGCGAAATGTTGCCGACCGGCCCCGCCGGACGAGGTCAAAGGCTATGTCACCAAAGGCCGGGGCGTCAGTGTCCACCGTGCCAGTTGTGCCAATTTCCTCCAATTGCAAACCAAAGATGTCGGCCGAGTGATTGAGGTGGCATGGAATCGGTCTGGTACCAAACTGTCCGAAGCGAAATACGCGGTAGACATCCAAATCATGGCAGATGATCGACAGGCCTTGTTGCGTGATATTTCCGAGGTATTTGCCAAAGAAAAAATCAATGTCATTGGCGTGAAAACCCAGTCCCTCCATGACGTGGCACGCATGACATTCACGGTGGAAATTCACGACACGGTCGGCTTGGGGAAAGTGCTGACCAACGTCAGCGCTGTCGCTGGCGTCAGAAGTGCGCATCGTCAATGAGCGTTTTTCAAGGACATGCGCCCTCGGTATTGACTGAAATGGTCAGTTTGAGTTCCTGTTAGAATCAGTGCTTCGGCAACGAAGGCGCGTAGCTCAGCTGGTTAGAGCACCACCTTGACATGGTGGGGGTCGTTGGTTCGAGTCCAATCGCGCCTACCATCTTCATGGTTATGACTTCTGCCTGAATATCACCACCCTTTATTTTTCAGGATGATTCTTGCCTCGCACTAAAGATGCAAACAAAACCCCAGCTACTGATGAATCTGATTCAGTAGGCGCGGCAAGGCTTATCAAAAAATACCCAAACCGCAGACTTTACGATACAAAAACCTCCAGTTACATCACTTTGCAAGAAGTCAAGGACATCGTTGTCAAAGGTGAGGCGTTGAAAGTGATTGATGCAAAAACAGATGAAGATTTGACCCGCAGCATTTTTCTTCAAATCATTTTGGAAGAAGAAGCGGGCGGGCTGCCTTTGTTTTCTGAAATGGCGTTGGCCAACATGATTCGTTTTTATGGGCACTCCATGCAATCCATGATGGGGAACTACCTGGAAAACAACATTCAAAATTTTTGCAATTTTCAAAAGCACATGTCTGAACAAGTGCATTCCTTGTCTCCGGAGGCTTGGACGCACATGATGACCCAGCCCACACAAGCTGCTCAAACATTGATGGGTAATTTCGCGCAGCAATCCAGTGTTTTGTTGGGTCAAATGCAAGAACAAATGGCCAAGTCCATGGGTTTGAAAAAATGAGCGCCACGCCCAAGGTCGGGTTTGTCAGTTTGGGTTGCCCCAAGGCGTTGACGGATTCTGAATTGATACTGACGCAATTGAGTGCGGAAGGCTACGAAACCTCCAAAACATTCGATGGTGCAGATTTGGTCATCGTCAACACCTGCGGGTTCATCGATGATGCTGTCAAGGAAAGTTTAGACACCATCAGCGAGGCCTTGACTGCCAACGGCAAAGTCATCGTGACCGGTTGTCTTGGAGCCAAGTCGGGTGATGATGGTCAGAATTTGATCAAAGGGCTTCATCCCAGTGTGTTGGCTGTGACTGGGCCGCATGCCACGCAAGAAGTCATGGACGCGGTGCACATGCATTTGCCCAAGCCGCATGATCCTTTTCTGGATTTGGTGCCTGCAGCTGGTATCAAACTCACGCCAAAGCATTTTGCTTATCTGAAAATCAGTGAGGGTTGCAATCACCGATGCACGTTTTGCATCATTCCCTCCATGCGTGGCGACCTCAGATCACGACCCATCGGCGATGTATTGAATGAAGCGCTGGCGCTGTTGGAATCGGGCGTCAAAGAGTTGTTGATCATTTCACAAGACACGTCCGCCTATGGCGTGGACATTCGTTACCAAACGGGTTTTTTCCAAGGGCGACCGATCAAATCCAGGTTGTATGAATTGGTAGAGGCGTTGGCTGAACTGGCCGAGCCCTTTGGCGCTTGGATTCGATTGCACTATGTGTACCCTTACCCGATGGTTGATGACATCATTCCTCTGATGGCAACGGGTCGTGTGTTGCCCTATTCGGATGTGCCGTTCCAGCATAGCCACCCAGATGTGTTGAAGCGCATGAAGCGTCCTGCCGATGGCGAAAAAAACATGGAGCGCATACTGGCTTGGCGAAAGGTATGCCCGCAGTTGGTGGTTCGCAGCACGTTCATTGCGGGCTTTCCCGGTGAAACGCAGGCCGAATTCCAACACTTGTTGGATTTTTTGAACGAAGCGCAAATAGATCATGCGGGTTGTTTCGCTTACAGCGCAGTCAATGGTGCGACCGCCAATGAGTTGCCTGGAATGCTCCCGCAGAAGTTGCGAGAAGAACGTCAATCGGAGTTCATGTCTGTGGCTCAGAC
>CANGZG010000208.1 GCA_947458415.1 Comamonadaceae bacterium
ACGAAGGCCATGTGCAAGCTGACTTCAAGTTCTTGGGCAATCATGATTTCTTCCTTGGTGCGATCTTGGGTTCAACTGTATATGGAAACGGACGGGATTTATTCAACGGGCTCGGCCAAACATTGCAAAGGATGACCCGCTTGGTGTGCGGCGTCACTGACTTGGTCGACTTTGGTGGCGGCGACATCTTTGGAATACACGCCGCAAACACCTTTGCCGTCCAAATGGATTTTGAGCATGATTTGGGTGGCGGCCTCGCGGTCTTTGCTGAAAAATTCTTGCAACACGCGCACCACGAACTCCATGGGCGTGAAGTCGTCGTTCAACATGACCACCTGGTACATCTGTGGGGGCTTGGTTTTGAGCGTTTTGCGCTCCAAAACAACGGAATCGCCTCCGTTGGCGTCTCTGGCGGGTGAGATGTTGGGCGGTTTGGGGGCTGTTGACATGAGATTCATTCTATCGGTGTCACCTTCTCGAGGAAATGCCAGGTCATAACTGAGCAATTGCTCACAAATTAATGATTAATTAATAATTTACAAATCAATAATTCTATTATTTAATACTTATATAGGATTTATGGTGAATTCTTGCCTGACAAACAATTTTCGGAGGGAAGCATGGCTTTTGGCATCGTTAAATGGTTTAACAACCACAAGGGGTTCGGTTTCATTGAATCCCATGAATTCGACTCAGACATCTTTGCGCACTTCAGCGAGGTGGAAATGATCGGATTCAAAACATTGCAACAAGGTGCAAGTGTGGTTTATGAACCGATGCAAGGCCCGCGCGGCTGGATGGCCAAAAACATCCGGGTGATTGCCGCGCCAGCCATGCCAGACAGCGGCGCGACAGTGTCAGTTGAAACCAAGGGAAGCCGGCTGAGAACACCTCAGTTCAGAGCCAACCTGATCACCCAAGGCTTGTGATGCCCCAGGCGGTTGATCACATGTGTTGAATCATGACTTGCCCGAAGCCCGAGCAACTCACTTGCGTGGCGCCGTCCATCAATCGGGCAAAGTCATAGGTCACATGGCGGCTCAAAATGGCTTTTTCCATCGAAGAAATGATCAAGTCAGCCGCCTCTTTCCAGCCCATGTGTCGCAGCATCATTTCGGCAGACAAAATTTCCGAGCCTGGATTGACATAGTCTTTGCCAGCGTACTTCGGTGCAGTGCCATGGGTTGCTTCAAAGCAAGCCACCGAATCTGACAAATTGGCACCTGGCGCAATGCCAATACCGCCGACTTGCGCCGCCAACGCATCTGACACATAGTCGCCATTCAAATTGAGCGTCGCAATCACGCTGTATTCGGCGGGACGCAGCAAAATTTGTTGCAAAAACGCGTCTGCGATGCTGTCCTTGACAATGATTTCTCGGCCTGTTCTTGGATTTTTGAAACTGCACCACGGGCCGCCGTCAATCAATTTGGCGCCAAATTCCTTCTGCGCCAGCGCGTAAGCCCAATCGCGAAAACCACCTTCGGTGTACTTCATGATGTTGCCTTTGTGAACAATGGTCACGCTGGGCTTGTCGTTCTCGATCGCGTATTGAATGGCTTTGCGAACCAAGCGTTCTGTGCCTTCAATGGAAACGGGTTTGATGCCAATGCCGGAGGTGTTTGGAAAACGGATTTTGGTGACGCCCATGTCATCGATCAAAAACTTGATCAACTTTTTGGCTTTGTCCGATTGCGCTTCGTATTCAATGCCCGCGTAAATGTCTTCCGAGTTTTCGCGGAAGATCACCATGTTGGTTTTTTCAGGTTCTTTCAGTGGCGAGGGAACGCCTTTGAAATATTGCACGGGACGCAAACACACATACAGGTCCAGTTCTTGGCGCAATGCCACGTTCAACGAGCGGATACCGCCGCCGACGGGCGTGGTCAAGGGGCCTTTGATAGACACCACATATTCCTTGAGGGCGGCCAGGGTTTCTTGAGGCAACCACACGTCTGGGCCATAAATTTGGGTGGATTTTTCACCCGCATAGACTTCCATCCAATGGATTTGTCGCTTGCCGCCATAGGCTTTGGCCACGGCCGCATCAACCACTTTGAGCATGACCGGGGTGATGTCGAGTCCGGTGCCGTCGCCTTCAATGTAAGGAATGATGGGGTGGTCTGGAACCGTCAAAGACATGTCGGGGTTGACGACGATTTTTTTGCCCTGGGCGGGCACCTTGATATGCTGGTACAAGTGACAATCTCCAATAAAAAAGACCTGCCCCGGCACGCAAAACACGCTTGGGGTTTAAATCATTCTAACCATCGACACTGACCTCAAAATGACTCACTTGCTGCGCTCGCTGATCCTTTTGCTGTGCTGCTTGACAGCCGCCGCGCAAGCCCCTCAAACCCAACTGCCACGCATCAAGTTGCAAGCGGGCATGTACCAAATTGATGCCCAAGTGGCCTCTACCCCAGACCAGCGCGCGGTGGGTTTGATGTACCGCCAGGACATGCCACAGCACGAAGGCATGTTGTTTGTCTTTGAGGAGCCTCAGGTCCTGTGTTTTTGGATGAAAAACACTTTGATGCCTTTGACCGCCGCGTTCATCGCGGATGACGGCGCCATCGTCAATTTGGCCGACATGAAGCCCCAAACCACGGATTCACACTGTTCGACCAAACCCGTACGTTATGTGCTTGAGATGAAGCAAGGTTGGTTCGCTCAAAAGCAAATCAAAAAAGGTTTTGTACTGAAGTCCAGTGTGTTCAAAAACGCGAACATCAAGGCAAGCCCTCAACCCTGAGTTGCACTACCCCGTCGACCAATTGGGCCGTGACTGGCTGGCCCATGTGCATTTCCTTGACGGAACTCAGCGCCTTGCCCTCGGCGTTGTGTAGCCAGGCGTAACCCCGCTGGAGTACCAGCGCTGGGTCTAAGGTTTGCAGTAACCACTGCGCCTTGTCCAGGCGTCTGCTCTGCATGGCGGGCATGTCTGAGGCGGCTCGTTGAAGTCGCAACGCCATGGGTTGCAATGCCAACTTTCGGTGGTTCACCTGTTGTTGAATCGCCCTGCCCATGCGGTTGGCCAGCGCGCTGCAATCGCTTTGTTGGGTATGAAGCCAACCTGAAGGGCGTCCGAGTTGGCGCTCTGCCC
>CANGZG010000209.1 GCA_947458415.1 Comamonadaceae bacterium
CACGACAACGCCCGCAAGGCCATCGAAGCTGAATTCGGTGACAAAGTCAAAACATCCTTCACCGAAAACGTCTCTGAGTCCGCAGACGCAGAGCGCAATTTCCGCGACATGGTTGCCCAAGGCAACAAGTTGATTTTCGGCACCACCTTTGGCTACATGGAACCCATGTTGAAAGTGGCTGCTGACAGCAAAGACGTCAAGTTCGAACACGCCACCGGCTACAAACAAGCCGACAACATGCGCACTTACGACAGCCGCACTTACGAAGGTGCTTACATGGCGGGCGTGATCGCAGGCAAGATGACCAAGTCCAACACCTTGGGTGTGGTGGCATCCATTCCCATCCCTGAAGTGGTTCGCAACATCAACAGCTTCACCATGGGTGCGCAATCTGTGAACCCCAAAGTCAAAACCAAAGTGGTTTGGGTCAACGAATGGTTCAATCCACCCAAAGAAACCGAAGCTGCCACCTCGTTGATCAACGGCGGTGCCGATGTGCTTTTCCAAAACACCGACTCGCCTGCCGTCTTGAAAACCGCGGAATCCAAAGGCAAGCGTGCATTCGGCTGGGACTCTGACATGACCGCTTATGGCCCCAAAGCCCATCTGGCATCTGCCATCATCAACTGGGCCCCTTACTACATTCAAACCACCCGTGAAGCTTTGGAAGGCAAATGGGTGGGTGGAACAGGCGTGTGGTGGGGCGTGAAAGAAGGTGCCATCGACATCGTGTCCATCGCTGAAGACGTGCCGGCTGACACCAAAGCCAAAGTCGAAGAGATCAAAGCAGGTTTGAAGGATGGCAGCTTTGCCATTTGGAAAGGCCCACTGATGGACAACACGGGCAAAACACTGCTGAAAAAAGACGAAGTGGCTGACGACAAATTCTTGAGCGGCGTCAATTTCTACGTCAAAGGCGTTGAAGGCAAAGTGCCCGGCGGAAAATAATGGCCTGATCTGCCATTGCCAACCAAAAGGCTGCCCATGGGCAGCCTTTTTTGCGACAGTCGCGCGCAGCATCTGGCAAACCCCCAGCAAAATGAAATCACTTTTTCACACTTCGCTGTTCACGTGTTCATGGCTGACAGTGGTTTGGGCTCAACCGTTGGTGGGGTTGCCGGACACGAGTCGCACGCCCGGATCGGTGGACACCAGCGTGACCCAAAGCAATATCCAATCCACCGTGTGCGTCAAAGGCTACACCCAAAGCGTCAGGCCAGACAAAAAATACACCAATCGACTCAAGCGCGAACAACTCAGGCAGTACAAATACGCGGACAAAGACCCGCGCAAATACGAGTTGGATCACCTGATACCGCTGAGCATTGGCGGCAACCCCACCGATCCGCTCAACCTGTGGCCGCAACCGCGTGAAGGCGAGTGGTCAGCAGAGCAAAAGAACGAGCTCGAATGGATCGTCTACAAAATGGTGTGCCGTGGTGAACTCGCTTTGACTGAAGCGCAACAACGCGTTGCCAGCAATTGGGTGCAGGCCTACCAAGCGTGGGTGCCCTCCCGCAGGCATTGGTTGCCTTCGAAAAAACCTCGCGAGGACTGATGCAGTACGTCCCCCAACTGGAACCTTTACAGTCTGAACATCATGTCATTACCCATTGAGCATTCGCTTTGGCATCCGGTATGTGATGCGCGGCAGGTGCAAGAAGACCCTTGTCCGATTGAGTTGCTGGAACATGCGCTGGTGTTGTGGCGCGACCAGAACGGCGTGGTTTGCGGTTTGCATGACCGCTGCCCGCACCGTGGTGCGCGTTTGTCGCTGGGTCGCGTTTGCCAAGGCCAATTGCATTGCGCTTACCACGGCTGGACATTCGAGGGACAAGGGCAATGCACGCAGGTGCCGGCATTGCCGCACTTCAAGCCAGGCCCGGCCCAACAAGCCAACGCCGTGGCTGTGCAAGAGCGAATGGGTTTGGTGTGGGTGTGTTTGGACCCCGCCAGCGCAGAGCAAGCCATTTGGCCCGTGTTTGCCGCTGAATGGAATGCTGGCATGCGCAAACTCAACGCCGGTCCCTATGACGTGGCCACCAGTGCCCCGCGCATCGTCGAAAATTTTCTGGACATGTCGCACTTCAGTTTTGTGCACGATGGTTGGTTGGGGCAGATGGGTCACAGCGAAATTCCCGACGTCGTGTTGACACAAAGCGAGGCTGGATTCAAAGTCACCAATGCCCAAGTCTGGCAACCCAACACCAGTGCCTTGTCGACGGAAGGTGGCATGGTGTCCTATACCTATGAAGTCAATCACCCTTATTCAGCCGTGTTGACCAAAGTTCCTGATGCACAAAGCGGGGTGCCACCTGGCTATGAAGAATCGATTGTTTTGTTGATTCAACCCCAAACCGCTGACAGTTGCCGTGTCTGGTTTCGCATGGCGGTGTCTGACTTTGAGGTGGACAGTGAGGATGTGCTGGCGTTTCAAGACAAGATTTTTTCGCAAGACAAGCCTGTGTTGGAGTCGCAACAACCGCGTCTGTTACCCTTGCAAACAGGCGCTGAATCGAATGTGGCCAGCGACAAAGCGTCGGTGGCCTACAGGCGCTTTTTACAAAATCTGGCTGTGACGTTTGGAGTGTGTTAAATGAATTTTTCTGCCATTGCCCAAGCCCAATTACCCGCCTTGTTGCAGGCCATGCCCAAGACGGAACTGCACATGCACATCGAAGGTTCGCTCGAGCCTGAATTGATTTTTGCCATGGCAAAACGCAACCAAGTGCGCTTGAATTACGCCAGTGTGGATGCATTGCGATCGGCTTACGCGTTCACCGATTTGCAAAGCTTTTTGGACATTTATTACGCCGGTGCCAGCGTGTTGCAGCAACCGCAAGATTTTTACGACATGGCCTGGGCCTATTTTTTGCGCGCCAAGGCGGACAACGTGGTGCATGCCGAGTTGTTTTTTGACCCTCAAACCCATACCGAGCGCAAAGTGTCGATGCGTACCGTCATCACTGGCCTGCACCAAGCCTGTGTCGACGCCAAAGAAAAATTGGGCATCAGCTCGGCCTTGATTTTGTGTTTCCTGCGTCACCTCAGTGAAGACGCGGCCATGGACACTTTGGACGAGGCCATTCCCTTCAAAGACCTG
>CANGZG010000210.1 GCA_947458415.1 Comamonadaceae bacterium
CTTGTTGCAAGTAGACATAAATGAGAGCGTGGTCTAACTGTTTTTCTGTCGCTGACAACACCACTTTGAACAAAAAACGTTCTGCGATGTCAACAGGCACAACGGCATAAGGGTCGGTCGTCGGTGTGGTTTGAATGACATGCGTGGTGCCCGCGTAAGTCACTTCGCAGCGCAACACGGGCTGGGCATGGGCCACGGCTGCTGTCAGAAAAAAACTGACCCAGCCAAGGCGCAGCCGCCGGCTGATTTGCAAACGGGCAGTGAGTTGCATCGCAGTCGATGGGTGGGTCAGCTGAACAGGTTTTTCAGCTTGTCCGCCCAACCAGCTTCCGACGGTGAATGTTTGTCGCCGCCTTTTTTCAGTGATTCATCGAGCTCGCGAAGCAATTTGCGTTGGTGCTCTGTCAGCTTGACTGGTGTCTCCACCGTGATGTGGCAATACAAGTCGCCCGGAAAGCTGGAACGCACGCCTTTGATGCCTTTGCCGCGCAACCTGAATTGCTTGCCAGTTTGGGTGCCCTCGGGCAAATCGATCGCAGCTTCGCCGCTCAAGGTTGGCACAGAGATTTCGCCACCCAATGCAGCCGTGGTGAAGCTGATCGGTACCGCGCAATGCAAATCATCGCCATCGCGTTGGAACACGTCGTGCTTTTTGATCCGAATTTCAATGTACAAATCGCCGGGTGGGCCACCATTGGTGCCAGGTTCGCCGTTGCCGGTGCTGCGAATCCGCATGCCGTCGTCGATGCCGGCAGGGATTTTGATTTCGAGGGTTTTTTGGCGTTTGATCTTGCCTTGGCCGTGGCAAGGCGAGCAGGGGTCGGTGATGATCTTCCCAGAGCCGCGGCAGTGTGGACAGGTTTGCTGCACGCTGAAAAAGCCTTGGCGCATTTGAACCACGCCTTGGCCTTGGCATGTGCCACAGGTCTTGGGGGACGTGCCGGCTTTGGCGCCCGTGCCGTGACAAGTGTCGCATTCGTCATAGCTGGGAATGCGAATTTCGCTTTCTTTGCCAGCGGCCGCCTCTTCCAGCGTCACATCCATGGCGTAGCTCAGGTCGTTACCGCGAAACACTTGTCGACCACCGCTTTGCTGGCGGCGTGATTGGCCAAAAATGTCGCCAAAAATGTCGCCAAAGGTTTCACCGAACCCACCAAACCCTGCGCCACCCGCGCCGGGACCGCGCATGTTCGGGTCGACGCCTGCGTGGCCGAATTGGTCATAGGCCGCGCGTTTTTCAGCGTCAGACAGCATTTCGTAGGCTTCTTTGGCTTCTTTGAATTTGACCTCGGCAGAGGCGTCACCCTGGTTGCGGTCGGGGTGGTATTTCATTGCCAGCTTGCGGTACGACTTCTTGATTTCGTCTTCGCTGGCGTTTTTGGGAACTCCCAAAACTTCGTAAAAGTCGCGTTTAGTGGCCATGTGTGTGCTGCATAAAAAAGTGCCAACGCCGCGTCGGTCTTTTCAGACCTTGACGCGGCGAGGCGGGGGTTGAAGGGTCAGGGCTTTTTGACTTCCTTGACCTCGGCATCGACCACATTGTCGTCGTGCGGTTTGTCGGCGTCGCCATCACCCGAAGGTGCAGCACCCGCAGCTTGTTGGGCTTGCATGTTGGCATACACCATCTCGCCGAGTTTTTGCGCAGCGCTCATCAGGCTTTCAGTCTTGGCATCGATCTGGTCTTTGTCCTCGCCTTTGAGGGCCTCTTCCACTTCCTTGACGGCGGCTTCGATTTTTTCTTTCTCAGCACCATCGAGTTTGTCGCCATGCTCGGTCAATGATTTCTTGACGCTGTGCACCGAGGCTTCAGCTTGGTTGCGCGACTGCACGATTTCCAATTTTTTCTTGTCCTCGGCCGCGTTGAGTTCTGCGTCCTTCACCATTTGCTGAATTTCAGCTTCGCTCAAACCCGAATTGGCTTTGATGGTGATTTTGTTTTCTTTGCCAGTGGCTTTGTCTTTGGCACCGACGTGCAAGATGCCGTTGGCGTCGATGTCGAAAGTCACTTCAATTTGTGGGGTGCCACGCGCTGCGGGTGGAATCCCCTCCAGGTTGAATTCACCCAATGATTTGTTGCCGCTGGCCATTTCGCGTTCACCTTGGAACACCTTGATGGTGACGGCTGGCTGGTTGTCATCTGCGGTTGAGAAGGTCTGTGAAAACTTGGTGGGGATGGTGGTGTTTTTGGTGATCATTTTGGTCATCACACCACCCAAGGTTTCAATGCCCAAAGACAAAGGCGTCACGTCCAACAGCAACACGTCTTTGCGGTCACCGGACAAGACTTGGCCTTGGATGGCAGCACCCACCGCCACCGCTTCGTCAGGGTTGACGTCGCGTCGGGGTTCTTTGCCAAAAAATTCTTTGACTTTTTCTTGCACCTTGGGCATGCGGGTCATGCCGCCGACCAAGATCACGTCGTCGATGTCACCCACGGACACACCGGCGTCTTTGATGGCGGTGCGGCATGGCGCGATGGTGCGCTCAATCAGTTCGTCGACCAGGCTCTCGAGCTTGGCGCGATTGAGTTTGATGTTCAAGTGCTTGGGTCCAGAGGCATCAGCCGTGACGTAGGGCAAATTGATGTCAGTGCCGGTCGATGAGGACAACTCGATCTTGGCTTTTTCAGCCGCTTCTTTCAAGCGTTGCAAAGCCAGCACGTCTTTGGACAAATCGACGCCGGAGTCCTTTTTGAATTCGGCAATGATGAAGTCAATGATGCGTTGGTCAAAGTCTTCGCCACCCAAGAACGTGTCGCCATTGGTAGAGAGCACTTCGAATTGTTTCTCGCCATCGACATCAGCGATCTCGATGATGGACACGTCAAATGTGCCGCCGCCCAAGTCGTAGACCGCGATCTTGCGGTCGCCTTTTTCTGTTTTGTCCAAGCCAAACGCCAAGGCCGCTGCAGTGGGCTCGTTGATGATGCGTTTGACGTCCAAGCCAGCGATGCGACCGGCGTCTTTGGTGGCTTGGCGTTGGCTGTCATTGAAATATGCCGGCACAGTGATGACGGCTTCGGTCACTTCTTCGCCCAGGTAGTCCTCGGCGGTTTTCTTCATCTTGCGCA
>CANGZG010000211.1 GCA_947458415.1 Comamonadaceae bacterium
AATACGCTTGGGGCAATTCGGCCGTGCTGGGATAGACCGGTGTCAAGGCAGCGGCCAGTGGCGCACCGGCGGCTTGCACCGTGGGATGCATCATGGTGTAGCCCATGAAGCCGCCGCGCAATTCACCACGCAAACGCACTTTGCGCCCCACCTCCAGGGCTTTTTGCATGTTCGGGTAGAAATTGAAAAACCGCAGCGTGCAAATGTCGTTGCCATCATGAACCACCGCCTGCAATTGACGGCGAGGTTTGAACACCACCTGACAACTTTGCACCACCGCCTCAAACTGCAACACGTCACCATCACGGGCATCGGCCAAGCGCGCCAAACGTGTTTCATCTTCGTAACGCATTGGCAAATGCAAAGCCAAATCAATCGGTCGCAACAAACCCATGTTGCGCAAAGCTTTTTGCGGCATCGACAAAGGTTTGCGTTCGGCAGCGGCTGGAGTGGATGGATCTGCAGACATCAATGGGCGATTGTGCCTGTTGCTAATCCGTGGGTTGCATGCCCATTGTGCGCACCACGCACCTGGCCGCGGCCAAGTCCCAACCGGCCCAACCGCAGCTCTTGAAAAACACCGGCCCAATATGGGTTCTGCGCTCAGTCGTCTCTTGCCTGATGACGTCTTGTAAACAAGGAAATTGCGCGACATCCAATCCGGCTTGCAACAAATCGCCTGCCTCGTGGTCAGCGTCGCGCGTGTCCACCACCACCTGCCCGCTTTCAGCCAAGTCAACGCACACCTCGGGCGCCCATTCCACCATCGCCGGGGTGAAGGCGCCCACGGCGCAAACAAAGGCATCCGCTCGCGGGCGTGATCGCATGACCACCTGATGGGCCGTGGTGGCGGTGACCACCCAACAACATTCAGCCAAGGCCTCGTCAACACGGTCTGCGGTTTGCGCTTGCAAGCCCATGGCCTGCGCCTCGTTCACCAACGCCTGTGCGCTGGCATGCGAGCGCGAATGCACATACACCTGTGTCACCCCCAGACCTTCGGCGAATGCTTGCAAATGCGCACGCGCCTGAACACCTGCGCCCACCAGCAACAACTTTCCTTCAAGCCGTGGTGCCAGCTTTTGCGCGGCCAGCAAAGACACCGCCGCAGTTCTGCGTGCGGTCACGGTCGGGCCGTCGAGCATGCACAAGCGTTTGCCATTGGCGGCGTCAAACACCACCACATCCCCTTGTATGGCAGGCAGTTGACGCGCCGGGTTGTCAGCGACAAAGGTGATGAGTTTGGTGATCGCCAGTTGTGCATCGGCTGCCGGCATGACAAACAAACTGCCTTGGTCTGACAAGCGCTGCACCAAACGTGGCGGCACCACCACCGTGGTGTCGTTCAACAAACGTTCAATCTCTTGCGCCAGCAAGAGGTAAGGCAAGGCGTCCGCGGTGTGTCGAGGGTCAAGTGGGGTCATGGTGTTTGTGATTCGATGGACCGAGTATGCCCCGACTGTTTGAACGGCTCTGTCAAAATGCCTCTCTCTGATTTCTTGGAACGGGCCCGTCCGGCCCTCAAGCACATGCCCTCTTCTGCTGTTCGCCCGTACACACTCAGCGATTTCGATTTCCAACTTCCCCCTGAGCTGATTGCCCAAACCCCGGCGCCCGAGCGCAGCGGTTCGCGGCTGCTCGATGCACGCGATCCGCAGCAACTGCAAGACCATGTGTTTCGCAACTTGCCTGATTTGCTGCAACCGGGTGACTTGCTCGTGTTCAACGACACGCAAGTGCTCAACGCGCGTTTGTTCGGCGAAAAAGACAGTGGTGGCCAATTGGAGTTGCTGGTCGAACGCGTCTTGCCCGATGAACCCGGCCAGCCGCCAAACCGCGTGGTCGCGCACATGAAAGTCAGCAAAAAACCGCAGCCTGGAGCGCGTTTGCGCATGTGGGACCGCACTGGACGCCTGCATGCATTTGAAGCCGTGTTGTTAGGCAGATGGCCGGATGAGAACGGTGCTTTGTTTTTGCTGTCGTTCAGCGATGAGCCGCTTCGATTGATGGCTGCCCACGGCCACATGCCGCTGCCGCCATACATCGAGCGTCAACAAAAATCTGGTGCTGACGCACAACAGCAACTGGACCACGAGCGTTACCAAACCGTGTTCGCCAAACACCCGGGCGCAGCAGCCGCACCCACTGCCGCCTTGCATTTCGATGATGCGGTTTTGCAAGCGCTGCGCGAGCGTGGCGTGCGCATGGCCAGTGTCACCTTGCATGTGGGCGCGGGCACGTTTTCGCCGGTGAAAACCGAAGACCTGAGCGAACACCGCATGCACAGCGAGTGGTACCGCATCCCCGAGACCAGCTTGCAAGCCATCCGGGAATGCCGGGCTCGCCAAGGGCGGGTGGTGGCGGTGGGCACGACCAGCGTTCGCACCTTAGAGTCGTGGGCGCAAACCGGCCAAACCGAAGGCGACACGCGCATTTTTATTACGCCGGGTTTTGCGTTTCAAGTGGTGGATGTGTTGGTCACCAATTTCCATTTGCCGAAATCCACTTTGTTGATGTTGGTCGCGGCGTTCAGCGGTTTTGACCACATGCACCGTGTGTATGCGCATGCGATTGAAAAACAGTATCGGTTTTTCAGTTATGGGGATGCAATGCTCTTGAAGAAATTCAGGTTTTAGGAAAATACTTCACGCTCTTTAAGCCTTGATAGTCCGCATCTTGTGTCCACAAAACAGCTTTGTGCGCTAAAGCAATGGCATACATGGCGGCATCTGCCATGGCCAAATTTTGTGGTTCATTGTGTTTGTTTGGTCACTTAAACTGCCTGCATGCTGACATTTGATCTCCTGAAAACCGAGGGCCAAGCCCGCCGCGGGCGTCTCACCCTCAACCACGGCGTGGTGCAAACGCCGATCTTCATGCCAGTGGGCACTTACGGCACGGTCAAGGGCGTGATGCCGCGCAGCCTGCACGAGATGGGCGCGCAAATCATTTTGGGCAACACCTTCCATTTGTGGATGCGCCCCGGGCTGGACATCATGCAAAGCTTTGGCGGCTTGCATGGGTTTGAGAAATGGGACAAACCCATCCTCAC
>CANGZG010000212.1 GCA_947458415.1 Comamonadaceae bacterium
AATCGGCAAAGCGTTTGACTTTGGTGCGCCAGTGGGCGTGATTCACCTCGCCACAGACACTGGTGAGTTGCTGAACGCAGACATTGCACTTACGGTCAATGGTGAAACACGTCAACAGAGCAATCTCAGCCATTTGATCTGGTCTGTCAACGAAACCATTGCTAACCTGTCAACGCTTTTCGAGTTGCAACCCGGCGACCTGATTTTCAGCGGCACGCCAGAGGGCGTTGGCCCGGTCAAACCCGGCGACAGCATGCTTGGCAGCATCAACGGTTTGACTTCGATACAAGTCAACGTGGTGTGAATTGCATGATTGAGGTTTCGTTGTAGACCGATTCAGATCATCGTGTCAGGTCACATCACCGCGCCCAATTGCCAAGGCACAAATTCATTTTGACCGTAGCCATGCAATTCACTTTTGCTGGCTTCACCAGAAGCACACGACAGCATGCGATCGAAAATCACGCGACCCATGGCCTGAACGGTGACGGCACCATCCACAATTTCTCCGCAATTGATATCGATGTCATCCGACTGCCTCTCCCACAGCGCCGTGTTGGTTGCCAGTTTCAACGAAGGCGAGGGTGCGCACCCATAGGCAGAGCCGCGACCTGTGGTGAAGCAAATCAGATTGGCGCCGCCTGCGACTTGTCCCGTGGCGCTCACCGGGTCATAGCCCGGCGTATCCATGTAAACAAAACCGTGTTTGTCCACTTTTTCTGCGTACTCGTAAACCGCTTGCAAATTGCTGGTGCCGCCTTTGGCGACCGCACCCAGTGATTTTTCCAAGATGGTGGTCAAGCCGCCGGCTTTGTTGCCTGGCGAGGGGTTGTTGTTCATCTCACCGGAATGCATGGCGGTGTAATGCTCCCACCAGCGAATGCGTTGCACCAATTTTTCGCCAACCTCACGGGTGATGGCGCGGCGTGTCAGCAAATGTTCGGCGCCATAAATTTCGGGGGTTTCGCTCAATATGGCGGTGCCGCCGTGTGCCACCAACAAGTCGACTGCCGCGCCCAGCGCAGGGTTGGCGCTGATGCCAGAGTAGCCGTCCGAGCCGCCACATTGCAGGCCAACCGTCAGGTGCGCAGCACTGCAGGCTTGACGTTGTGAACGGTTCACCTCTGGCAACAAGTCTTTCACCAGGGCGATGCCTTTGGCCACGGTTTTGGCGGTGCCGCCGCTGTCTTGGATATTGAAGGTTTGCAGCGTCTTGCCTTCTGTCAAACCGCTGTGCGATAACCATGATTTCAATTGGTTGGCTTCGCAGCCCAAACCAATGGCCAGCACGGCGCCGAAATTCGGGTGGGTGGCATAACCAGCCATGGTGCGCTCGAGCACTTGCATGCCCAGCCCTTCGGTGTCCATCCCGCAGCCGCTGCCGTGGGTCAGCGCCACCACGCCGTCCACATTGGGGTAGTCAGCCAAAGCCGCAGGGTTGACAGTGCGAGAAAAATGGTCAGCGATGGCGCGCGCCACGGTGGCAGAGCAATTGACGCTGGACAAAATGCCAATGTAGTTGCGTGTGGCAACGCGGCCATCAGCACGCACATGGCCCAGGAACTCGGCATGTTGCACAGGAGCCGTCGGCTTGACGTCGGCGCAAAACGCATAGTCGCGGGCGAAGTCACCTTTGTTGTCACCCAAGTTCAGGTTGTGCACATGGATGTGCTCGCCGGGTGAAATGGGCTGGCTGGCAAAGCCAATGATTTGGTTGTAGCGTCGCACCGGCTCACCGGTGGCAATCGCGCGCGTGGCGATTTTATGGCCCGGGGGAATCAACCCGCGCACGGCAATGTTTTCCACGGTACTGCCGCTCATCAATTGGTTGCGGGCAATGACGACATCGTCGTTCGGGTGAAGTCGAATATGTTGGTTCATGTATTGAAAAGAAAAAGATCAGGCAGTCGCCATCAGACGTGGCAACCAAAGAGAAATGGCGGGGACATAGGTGATCAATACCAAGCTGCCAAGCAACGGTACCAGCCAAGGAAGAATTGCCATGGTGGTTCTCTCCACGCTCAGCTTGGCCACGCGCGCCAGCACAAACAGCACCATGCCCATGGGCGGGTGCAGCAAGCCGATCATCAGGTTGAGCACCATGATCAACCCAAAATGCACAGGATCGATGCCCAACTGCAAACAAATCGGAAGCAGTATCGGCACCAGAATCGTGATGGCGGCGGTGGGCTCTAAAAAACAACCCACAAACAGCATCAACAAATTGGCCAGCAATAAAAACTGCCAAGGTTGATCGGTCACGCCCAGCACCCATTGGCTGATGGCAGCGGTGACACCGGTGGCGGTCAACATCCAACCGAAGATGCTCGCGGCAGCGACGATGAACAACACTGTGGCCGTGGTCTCGACCGTGTCAAGACAAATTTTCACAAACAGTTTGACGTTGAGCGTTCGATACCACAAAAAGCCCAGCACCAAGGCCCACACGCAGGCGGCAATCGCGCCTTCCGTGGGGGTGAACACGCCCGTGGTCATGCCGCCAATCAACAGCACGGGAGTCATGATCGGCAACACCGCTTGAAAATGGAACAGCTTGTCGGCGATGAACAACAGCACCAATCCGATGATCACGGTCAGTTGCGCAGGTGTGTGCAATTCGGTGACCAGCCACCATACCAACAGCGGCCATGCGATGACCACCAAGGTTTCGATCAGTGCCTTGGACAGCTTGCCCCAATCGAACACCACATCGCCGCCCCAGCCGTTTTTGTGGGCGAAATAAGCCACGGTCAACATCATCAACACTGCCATGATGCCGCCGGGCAAGATGCCAGCCAAAAACAACGAGCCCACCGACACGTTGGCCATCATGCCGTAGATCACAAACGGCAAGCTCGGTGGAATGATCGGCCCCAACGTGGCTGAGGCGGCTGTCACGCCCACCGCAAATTCAGCGTCATAGCCGTGGTCGGTCATGGCCTTGACTTCAATCGTGCCCAAGCCCGCCGCGTCAGCCACCGCCGTGCCGCTCATGCCTGCAAACACCACCGAACCCACCAC
>CANGZG010000213.1 GCA_947458415.1 Comamonadaceae bacterium
CACACAAGATTTTTTCGCGACCGCGAGTTTTGCGGTGGTGGCCACCGACACCTATGCGCGTGGCATTCGCAAGTTTTTGGAAACCGAAATGGGCATGCCTTGCAAATTTGCCATCTCGCGCTTGCCTGGCCAAAAAACCGACAACGCTGCTGTGCGCGAGTTGGTACACAAACAAATGCCGTTGATTTTGTTTGGCAGCTACAACGAACGCATGTACTTGGCCGAGGCGGGCAGTACCGGGCCGATGAAAGCCTCGTTCATTCCTGCCTCCTTCCCGGGCGCGATCATTCGCCGCCACACCGGTACGCCGTTCATGGGTTACAGCGGTGCGACGTATTTGATTCAGGAATGTTGCAACTGTTTGTTCGACGCTTTGTTCCATATCTTGCCTTTGGGCACCGACATGGACAAAGTGGACGCGACCTTGGCGCGCGGCATCAGTGGTGCGCAAGAAAACACACCTTGGGACGACGCGGCGCAAATGCGTTTGCAGTCGTTGGTGTCAGGCCAACCGGTGTTGGTGCAAATTTCTGCGGCCAAGCGCTTGCGCGATCTGGCCGAAGGCAAAGCACGCGCCAGTGGTGTGGAGCTGGTCACCGAGGACCATGTGCGGTCTGCCGGTGTCGAGCTTGGTTTGGGAGAGACCGCATGAAGTCATGCAATGAATTGCTTTCACAGGTGACTGCCTGTGAACGTACCCCGATGTCGCGGCAACTGCTGCGGCTGCCCAGGTTGCGCGGGTTGGGCGCAGCGTTGGCCTTGCGGCCATTTTGAAGAAGGAGCATCGCATGTCAAATCATCGGACATCCATTTCCGGACTGACAGACGAAGAGGCTCAGGAGTTCCACCATTTCTGGATCCAAGGCACTGTAGGTTTCACAGCTGTGGCTGTGCTCGCCCACATCTTGGTCTGGGCATGGCGGCCCTGGTTCTGAGTCAAGTTCTTTAACCGAACGGAGTAAACCCATGGCTAACACCACCTCTTTTGAGACGCATAAATCATCCGACTGGGATGAACGGATTGCGTTTGTTCTGATTTTTGTTCCCTGTTTCGTTGTCTTGCTTTCTTTTGCGGTTGTCGGTCAATTGATTGGCATGCGCTGGAAATCCTGGCTGCCCGGCGCGGAGAACATGCCCAACATCATCTCGGGTGTCAAGGCTTCGGTTTATACGTTCATGTCTCACATCATTTAGGAGAAATCATCATGTGGAGAATTTGGCGCTTGTACGACCCTTTGCGGGCCATGGTGGTCCAGGGTATTTTTCTGTTCGGTTTGGCAGCAATGATCCATCTCATTTTGCTCAGCACGAACAAGTTCAACTGGCTCGATGGCGCGAAAAAGCCTGTAGCTGCATCGGCGCAAAACTCGCCCATGCCTGCGGCTGTTCCTGCCGAAAAGTCCTGAGCTTTTCAGCACCGGCAGGTGCTGTTTAAAAGACAGCACCTGCATTTTTTAAATTCTTTGTGACATCACTTGCGGCAGGAGGGCTAACACATGGCCATGCTCAGCTTTGAAAAAAAATACCGAGTGCGAGGCGGGACCCTTGTCGGCGGTGATTTATTTGACTTTTGGTTAGGCCCGTTTTACGTGGGCTTTTTCGGGGTCACCACCATCTTTTTTGCGTTCTTAGGAACGGCCATGATTTTGTGGGGCGCCTCACAAGGCCCGACTTGGAATTTGTGGCAAATCAGTATTGCACCGCCCAACCTGTCCTACGGCCTGCGCTTTGCGCCGCTGATGGAAGGCGGGTTGTGGCAACTCATCACCATTTGCGCGCTGGGTGCGTTTGTGTCTTGGATGCTGCGTGAAGTTGAAATTTGTCGCAAGTTGGGTATGGGCTATCACGTGCCGGCGGCATTCAGCATGGCGATATTTGCGTACTTCACGCTTGAAGTGATTCGTCCGGTGTTGATGGGTGGATGGGGCCATGCATTTCCCTACGGTATTTACAGCCACCTCGATTGGGTGTCCAACGTTGGTTACCAATACCTGCACTTTCATTACAACCCTGCACACATGCTGGCGGTGAGTTTCTTCTTTGCCACCACGTTCGCGTTGTCGCTGCATGGTGCTTTGATTTTGTCGGCCACCAATCCCGGCAAGGGCCAGGTTGTCAAAACGCCTGAACACGAAGACACGTTTTTCCGCGACACCATCGGTTACTCCATCGGCACCTTGGGTATCCACCGTCTCGGCGTGTTTCTCGCTATGGCTGCTGTGGCTTTCAGTGCCTTGTGCATTGTCATCAGCGGTCCGTTCTGGAGTCGCGGCTGGCCCGAATGGTGGGGCTGGTGGCTGAATCTGCCCATCTGGTCTCAGTGGCCTTGACGCTTGACAGGAGCAACATAAATGGCTGACTACTACAACCTTTTCACCACGGTGCAAGCCCGGGGACCGGTACACCACGGCAATGAACTCGGACCCGGCAACAGCCCGCGCTTTGGACACCCTGCCATCTTCTGGATTCTCGGCAAGATCGGCAACGCGCAACTCGGCCCTATTTACTTAGGTGGCTTTGGTGTGTTGTCGTTGGTTTGCGGCATGCTGGCGTTCAACATCATCGGTTTGAACATGTTGGCTTCGGTCAACTGGGATCCGGTTCAATTGGTGCGTCAGTTGTTCTGGCTGGCGCTTGAACCGCCACCACCGGAATATGGTTTGTCAATGCCGCCCTTGAACCAAGGCGGTTGGTTTTTGATTGTGGGTTTGTTGTTGTCCATCTCGGTATTGGCTTGGTGGGTGCGTATGTACCGACGTGCCATTGCGCTGGGAATGGGTACGCATGTCGCTTGGGCATTTGCCGCGGCGCTGTGGTTGTTCTTTGTACTCGGTTTTTTCCGCCCGATTTTGATGGGTTCATGGGGTGAGGCCGTGCCTTACGGCATCTTCCCGCACTTGGATTGGACAGCAGCTTTGTCCATTCGCTACGGCAACTTGTTCTACAACCCGTTCCACGCCTTGTCGATTGTGTTTTTGTATGGCTCTGCACTGTTGTTTGCAA